>NZ_DDVT01000009.1:0-78675 GCF_002345795.1 Tatumella sp. UBA2305 | reverse complement strand
ATGGCCTTTTTGCATTTGTTCTAAAGCAATGACAATATTGTCACCTATGAACCACTCAGCACTAAAAGAGACTTAAATACAAACAGTTGGCATAAGCAGATCTTCTGGATGGTTTACTATGATTCCGCAGCCGGCTTGGGTAAGAAAGGTGGAATAAACGGGATTGAGAAGAGTTGAAACCCCAAAGCTGGATAGTTATGCAATATATTCGATGTTTTATATTTATGCTAATCTAAAGGAAAATATTTTGTCAGTAAGTATCAGGGTTAACTAATCAATCAATCAGTTGATTGTTTTATTTTTTTTCATGTTTTTAGATTAAACACATGTCATTGAGTTATATTGTCGCGTTTATAACTATAAATATAAATATTCTTCTTATCTTATGCTTTGGATGTATTTGATTTAACTTTAATATAACAAAAAACGATAAATAAGCTTTACTTTAAACCTGTGATACTTATGCTTGGAGAACCAATAAATATCTAAAAAAAGACTAAGGCCACTCATGTTAAAGAGTCAACTCCCTGCGGCCGCTACTGCAGATCCACAACAACCTATGACGAATATGCATCGCATAAAAGCTATCGTCGGTGCTTCCTCTGGCAATCTTGTCGAATGGTTTGATTTCTATGTCTACTCATTCTTCTCATTATATTTTGCTCATATCTTTTTCCCGGACGGTGATACGACTTCACAGTTACTGAAGACTGCGGGTATATTTGCCGCCGGATTCCTGATGCGGCCAATTGGTGGCTGGTTGTTTGGTTACATAGCGGATCGCTACGGCCGCAAAAATTCGATGCTGATCTCCGTGTGTATGATGTGTTTTGGGTCCTTTGTCATTGCCTGTCTGCCCTCATACTCTTCAATTGGGGTTGCTGCACCTGCACTGTTACTGTTGGCCCGTATGTTACAGGGACTATCAGTTGGAGGCGAGTATGGTACCAGCGCAACTTACATGAGTGAGGTGGCGGTTAAAGGGCGTAAAGGTTTTTATGCTTCGTTCCAGTATGTCACTCTGATTGGTGGACAACTGTTGGCAGTGTTAACTGTCGTTGTGTTACAGCAGATTTTGTCTGACCAGGAGTTACGGACATGGGGCTGGAGAATTCCCTTTATCATTGGAGCGGTACTGGCCATTATTGCCGTGTGGTTACGTCGTTCTCTGCATGAAACATCCGATTCAAAAATTCGTCAGCATAAAGATGCCGGTAGTCTGAAAGGGCTTCTGACTCACCACTGGCGTCCTTTCCTGATGGTCATTGGATTTACTGCCGGTGGATCTCTTAGCTTTTATACTTTCACCACTTATATGCAGAAGTACCTGGTGAATACAGTGGGATTCAATGTCAAATCAGCCAGTCTGATTATGACTTGTGCATTACTTATCTTTATGTTCCTACAGCCGGTCATTGGAGCGCTTTCAGATAAAATTGGTCGTCGTGCATCGATGTTAATTTTCGGTGCCGGAGTAACGTTATGTACCGTTCCTTTGCTGACATTATTGAAAATGCCTGGCAATAGTAGCACATTTACCTTACTCCTGATCGTAGTCGCTTTGTTGATTACCAGTTTTTATACCGCGATAAGCGGTGTGCTTAAAGCAGAAATGTTTCCACCAGAAATCAGGGCATTAGGTGTTGGGTTACCCTATGCCTTAGCCAACGCTATTTTTGGGGGTTCTGCCGAATACGTCGCGTTAACCCTGAAAGATGTCGGGACAGAGAGTTCGTTCTTCTGGTATGTTTCTGTGATGGGAGTGATTTCGTTCCTGATAGCGTTAGGGCTACACAGAAAAAATAAAGGTATTGAACTTTAACCGGTCAATCAACAGCCCCTCACGGGGCTGTTATTCCTGGTTTTGAAACCTCTGATTACTGTGCAATACGGAGCCGGAATGAGCAGTATCTGCCTTAATATGATAGTTAAAAATGAATCAGCTATTATTGCCGCGACCCTGCAAAATATTGTTCAGCATATGCAGATATCCTGCTGGGTGATATCTGATACCGGTTCTTCTGATAATACCTGTGATATTATTCGCCATTTTTTTTGTGAAGCCGGAATTGAAGGTGAACTTTACCAGGATGAGTGGGTGGATTTTGCCCATAACCGGAACCTGGCATTACAGCGTTGTCATGGGAAATCAGATTATGTGTTGTTTTTCGATGCCGACGATTTTTTTGAAGGGGAAGTCAATCATAAAGAGCTGACTCATCATAGCTACTTTATGAATATGTGTGATGAAAGTAAAACCACATATTACCTTCGAAAATTACTGATAAAAAATGACCCACGATTTAAATGGCGTGGAGTGCTGCATGAGTTTATTGAAGATCCTGTAAAAGATACCGGAACACTCAGTGGAAATTACAGAGTAATCTCAGGGCGGAAAGGTGCCCGGAGTGAGGAAAAAGATAAATACCTGCGTGATGCGGAAGTTTTGCAAGCTGCTTATCAAAAGGCTGCTGACCCGGATTTACAGCCGCGATATGCGTTTTACTGTGCACAGTCTTACCATGATGCCGCATTGTATGATGAAGATAATCGCCAACAGCTGTATCGAAATGCACTGCATTGGTACAAAGTGCGTCTGACAGAACAAGGTTTCTCTGAAGAGAAATATTATAGTCTGATGCGCATCGGACTGTTGTACGAACGTCTGGCTGATATTCCCGCGGCAATCCCTTTTTTGCTGGAAGCTTTTCAGGAAAATCCGCTACGTACCGAAAGTCTTTATCATTTGGCCAGAATTTATAATCATCTCGAAAAACATCATCTGGCTTATCAGTTTGCCCTGATGGCTAAAAAAGTGAAAATGCCGGAAGGCAACTTCTTGTTTGTTAACCATGATATCTATCATTTCTGGATTGATTATGAACTGATGATCAATGCATTCAAAGTGAAGGATTTTTCTGCCAGCTATGTTTATGCAAGAAAACTCCTTCTCGAAGACCGTAATGAGAATATGGCGGTCAGGGCAATAGCGGTGCTCCGTGATTTACCCGTTAATCTACAATCAGATTCGCTGCGTAACAAAAAACTACTTCGCCTCAGGCTGGATAAATACTCCCAGTATACTGCCGTAGAAGAACTTATACGGTTATTAAGATAACCTCTGGTATTATTGATGGCACCGCATGCAAAAAAAATGCTGACCAGTAAACTGATCAGCATTCATATCTTTATTTTCTGCAATATCAGAACTTCAGTTTAAATCCAACGCTGCCTTGTAAGGTCTGATAATCATGACTACCAGTGGCATAAGATGTATTTACCCACAAACTGGCCTGACGGGTCAACGCTGCCTCAACACCCAGTTTAGTTTCAAAGGCCGTTTTACCACCGATTGCCGCGACAGACGTTCCGTCGAGCTGCGGTGTTTGGTTCTTACTGCTGTTTTTGAGGTTAAACTCAACATAAGGTTGAATAAAACCATCTCTGCTGAGTGAAGTTATGTAACTCCGGACGCCCAGTCGGGTCTCTGTCGCCTTACCATTGCCGGTAATTCGGGTACCGGAATGCTCAGTGAAATCATCAGAGGTCACCCCAAGATAGGTAATCTGAGCCTGAGGCATGATCCAGAAACTGGTTTTATCATTACCTGTGACTTTCCAGGCATAACCTGTTTCGAATGCCCCGGTGATACCGCGCAGGTGGTATTTTTCATCCTGCAATTGATCACCCGAAACCGTAGCATTAAAATCATTCCAACGTAGCCAGCTATCGGTATACCATCCTGACTGATCTGCCGCATTCTCAAACCAGGTCAGATACATCCCGACACTATACCCATTAAGCTCACCTTTTGAACCGTAGCCGGTGACCGAAGATCGGGTTTTACTGTTGCTGTGACCGTATCCCGCCATTAAACCAAGGTGGAAACGTTGTTGATTCACGTCCCATTGCGCAATATCGCCACCCATTTCTACGGAAGTATCATAGATACGAGTATTGAGCTGGCCATAAGCATGACTCTCGGTACGTTTACCGGTACTGCGGATCCAGAAGCTGTTGGCCAAATTACTGTCTTTACCCTGGCCCATAATATTGTTTTCACCTACACGGTCATGCAGGGACATAGAGAACATATGGTTGGCACTCCAGGCATTGGCAGCATAACTACCCGTTTCCGGACGATAAACCGGAACATGGTGTTCACTGGACCCTGTTGATCCACTGTTTCCTGTAGCACCGGTATCACCAGTAGCACCCGTGGCACCAGTCTCACCTGTGGCGCCGGTAGACCCAGTCGCTCCGGTCGCGCCAGTGGCACCCGTAGCTCCGGTGGCGCCGGTAGAACCGGTCGCGCCAGTAGCCCCAGTCTCACCCGTGGCTCCGGTAGAACCAGTGGAACCGGTCGCTCCAGTAGCCCCAGTCTCACCCGTAGCTCCGGTAGCGCCGGTAGAGCCAGTGGCACCCGTAGCTCCAGTAGCTCCTGTGGCACCGGTAGCGCCGGTAGAGCCAGTGGCACCCGTAGCTCCGGTAGCTCCTGTGGCACCGGTAGCTCCGGTAGCGCCGGTAGAGCCAGTGGCACCCGTAGCTCCGGTAGCGCCGGTAGAGCCAGTGGCACCCGTAGCTCCGGTAGCTCCGGTAGCACCAGTGGCGCCGGTAGAACCGGTCGCGCCAGTAGCCCCATTCTCACCCGTGGCTCCTGTAGCGCCTGTGGCGCCTGTGGTACCCGTAGCTCCGGTAGTTCCTGTGGCACCGGTAGCGCCTGTGGCACCGGTAGCGCCTGTGGCACCGGTAGCGCCTGTGGCTCCGGTAGCGCCGGTAGAACCAGTCGCGCCAGTAGCCCCAGTCTCACCCGTGGCTCCTGTAGCGCCGGTCTCACCAGTTGCACCCGTAGCGCCAGTATCTCCCGTAGCCCCTGTTGTACCTGTCATTGAGGAACTTTCCAGATACCATGAACCATCATCGGCATGCTGGTTTAACAGGTATTCATAATTTCCTTTAACTACCCTTTTCTGCAGCAGAAATTCACCGTCCGAACTTCCGTCAACTTTGATCAGTTCAAGAGACTCCTGGCCGGTCGGATTGCTTATATTCAGATTATTAATCCACACCTGATCATAACCGTTGCCAGTGACGTTGCCTTTAATTTCAACGGTATCAGTATAAGATTTTCCATCGGCCCCGTTATCGCTGCTTTGTCCGGTACCGGTCAGGTAAGAGTCCATCAGCCAGAGATTATTCTGGGTGGTGTAATTACCTGAGATCACCATCTTATCGCCCGCCACTCTATTCGCCATATCGATGGTTGCACCGGAGGCAGTAAGATCTCCGCCGATGGTCAGTGTAGAGGGTGAAGAAGCCGTAGAATTGAGTTGCATCAGGCTATCGGTGGTGACATTACCACCCAGAGTGGTACTGCCATTGCTGATAAAGGTTCCCTGCAGGTCAATCGCTGATTCGGAGTCAGCACTGGCCGCCCAGGTGGAACCATCATTAAGCGTTAATTTACTGCCTTTTGCCAGGTTAATCTGTGAAACACTGGCATTATCACCAGCGGCATGGTTGAACGAGGTCGCATTAGTTGCGCTGCCAATGTTGATTACCGAACCACTGGTACCATTAATATCTCCGGCAACAGTGGGTTCTGCAACGACAGCCGAGGAAGATGCCAGTAAATTCAGGGTATTGGCACCCAGAGCCACATCACCGTTCAGGCTGCCATAGTTATTCAGCCCGGAAGTAATTGTTCCGCTTGTGGAGTATACCGAGTTGGTGCCGTTACCGGAGATAGTACCGTAGTTATTAAAGGTGTCGATGGTACCGCCGTTATACACCCCGTAATTGCTACCGCTGATCACCGCACCATTATTATTGGTTAAAGTTGTCAGATAGGGGGTGAGTACCAGACTGGATAAGGTTAATGGACTGAGGTTAATCCCGGTCCCTGATGAGGTAATGGTCCCTGAGTTGGTAATATAAGCATTGGTCACCTGCTTCGTGGTCAGAATATCGACACCAATATTCGTACCAGAGATCGATGCATTGGCATTGTTGACAACATAAGCCTGAGCGGCTGATGGGACCAGTAATTCTACTGCCGAAGCATGAGCTTTTAACGCATTAGAAGAGGATGTGCTTAGGGAACCGGTCTGAGTAATGGTTCCGCTATTGGTTAAGCCGACAATATTATTATAGGAGTAAGCGTAGGAACTCAATGCACGAAATGCGCCTAAGGAACTGGTGGCAGCATCCCTGAATGAAACCCCCCAGCCTGAGGATGAATTTATCGTACCATTATTTACAATCAGTTGGTCTACCGGACTATCATCGGCATCCATACCAATGGCACTACCAAAGTCCAGTGAACTTGTACTGGATGTACCAGTGTAGTTAACCGTTCCGTTATTGGTAATAGACATGCTGGCACGTGCATCAGGGGTGATCCAATTTGCGACCACCGACGTACCGTTGCCGTTAGTGGTGTAATAACCTGTACGTGAATACAATAAAGGCCGGGTTAAGCCTGAACCACTTACCGTCACACCATCAGCGACATTAATTTGCATCGCGGTTGATGAATTGGCGTTAGTCCAGCGTAATACCTGAGAGGTTTCGGCTGCTATTTTGGGGCTAAACTCGAGCAAAGACCCGTAGCCGGCATAGGAGCCACTTATCGCAGTAGTTACAGTATCTGAAGTACAATCAATCGTAGCATTCTGAATATAAGAACCACTATAACCATTGGTATTGGTTCCATTATTTGAGGTACAGGTAGCAAATGCACTAACAGGAATTGCAGAAACAGCTAATGCTGCAGTCACGACTAATCTGCTACGACCTTTCCCCTGACGACTACCCAGTTCAGAACATACCACCCAGGCTCTTTTAGCCTGGCACCATACTAGCCGGTATATTTTATTCATTTCATTTACATCCGTATCCATGCATCATTGCAGGGGATTACCCTGTTAATGATTATTTTTATTACGAATCTGCGAAATAGAAAATAAATACCTGCAACAATTAAATGATTATTAATGAGTCGGTCGGTAGATATTAATAAATACCTTCCTGGATAATAATAATTGAATGGTCGTAGTATAACTATTTCTCAGCTGTGTGTAGTCCGTTAAATAACGGGCTGTTAGTGATTTTTTTATTTTGTTAATAACCACCGGGAAAAGCCAGTGGGTAGGTGTAGCTAACCGGATACTGCCAAAAATGTTTTTTAATATTTATTAGTAGTATTATGAAATATCTCTTAACATTAATCCTACGTGATTAAAGCTATGTAAGCAATCTGAAGCGAATTGTTAATGATAGCAATAAGCAATCAACACGAATGATTTGATAGGCGAAAACTGACTTACGGGTTAACAGGTACTGGAAATGCTGACTGAAAAGACACAGGAAAGCAGAGAAAATCAGAGGTTAAACCTGAGTGTTGGCAACTCTGTATTCAGGGTTAGGAGAGATAAAGATATTAGCAAATGAGAAAATGAGAATCAGGCAATAAACCCCGTATTAACGGGGTTACAGAACTCAGAGAATCCGGCCTATCAGCCGGTCCATACGGATGCGTCTCATCCTGCGGATTAGTTTCTTTATCCGTGCAGGATACTCTGCAATACTCTCCAGGTCATTATAGTGTGCGACCACAGAAGTATGCTGACGTATCAGAGCAAGTTCTTTCACTTTTTGCTCCAGTAACTGGTGACGAGGATCATGGACCAGGATGGCATTTTCCAGATCCAACCGCCATGCACGAGGATTCAGGTTATTACCGGTGAGCAACATCCATTCATCATCGACCCAAATACCCTTCAGGTGATAACTGTTGTCTCCGTCTTTCCATAAACGTACCGTCAACTGCTTGTTATCAATGAAATATTGCAGGCGGCTGACAAACCGACGCAGATTGATTTCATAAAGATACGGCAAAGCACCGATTATTTTAAAGGGTTCCTGAGGCGGAATATAAAAATCATTGGCAGTTTTATCGCCAATAATTATTTCAACCTGTTTACCCTGACGCAGCAGGCGGATGATGTTACGAACCAGTATCGCCGGCAGATTAAAATAAGGAGTGCAGATAGTTAATTTATGTTCGGCACAGGGCATCAGATGGAAAATCGTCTGATTCAGAATATTGCGTTTACCCAGGCCGACTAAAGGCGTCACACTTAGCTCACCTTCCTGTGCCTGAGGTTCAAACTGATAGTTAAAGGTACGCAATTCCTGGCGGAACAAGCGTGTTTCATTTTTGATTTCCGGACTAGACGGTCTCTCGCTCTGATCCAGGCGATGAACAGCTTCAGCCTGCTTCAGGTTAATTCCGATCCATTCAAACATCGTGTCTGCCAGGGCTGAATTACGGATGATTTGATATCGATCGTAACGGTAGCGCTCCTGTTGATGGAGGTAAACATTGTTCAGGCTGGCGCCACTATAAATCACGCAATCATCGACAATAAATCCCTTCAGGTGCAATACACCCAGGGCTTCACGGGTATTCACAGGAATTCCGTAGACCGGAATGGCGATATCAGGATTGGCTGATGCCATTTCGCAATACCAGTCGGCATTGGTCGAACCTTTGGCTGCACCGATCCGTCCGCGCTGGGCGCGATGCCAGTCTACGCAAATACTGATATCCAGGGCCGGATTAGCTCGCCTGGCGGCGTAAAGTGCATCCATAATATTCCGCCCGCCTTCATCATTTTCCAGATACAAAGCGACAAGACAGATGCGCGTCGTGGCGGTGGCAATTTTTTCCAGCAGGGTACGGCGAAACTCAGCCGCAGAATAGAGCATGGTGAAATCAGCGGCTGATTGCGAAAGTGCGGGCAGTTGCGCGAGGTACTGTTGGTGATTATTGAGTTTAAATTTTGACAACATCACAATGCGCTTCTTCTCTGTTCAATGTATTGTCATCACTGACAATCTCATGGCCTTAACCTTGAAGTGTAACATTAACCATGTGATGTCGTGACAATTTTACTCTTCTGTACGTTTTTTTTCGGGTGCCTGCAGGGCAAGTTGCAGCGTAACAATCCCTTCATCCATCTGTCGCTCAATGCTAAAATTCAGTTTACGTGCCAGAGTGATCATTCCCTGATTATTGGGCATGGTAATGCCATTTAGCTGCTGCAAGCCATGCTGACGGGTATATAGGATCATTTTTTCCAACAGTAGTCGACCAAGACCGATATTTTTCAGATCAGATCTGACCAGGATTGAAAATTCTGCATCAACATTATCAGGATCAGAAATTGCTCTGGTGACGCCAATGATCTCGTCATGATCTTCAGCGGTATAAACGGCGACGATTGCCATTTCCCGATCATAATCGATCTGTGTCATGTTGGCTAAGTCTTCGTGAGTGAACTCATTGATTTCACTAAAATAGCGGTAATAGAGATCTTCTTTTGTCACTCTGGAGATGAACTCTTTAAGTCCGGGTTCATCTTCCGGCAGTATGGGGCGGAACAGACATTCGCGACTATCTTTCAGTACCACACTCTGTTCGAGGCGTTGCGGATAAGGGCGTATGGCCAGTCTGGATTCACTTTCACCACTAAACTCTTTCAGAGATACTGTGGCATCGAGTAGGGTGAGATTATTTCCGGAAGCCAGTAAAGGATGAATATCCAGCCACTCGATTTCCGGACAGTCAATAATCATATTAGAAATATGCACCAGGCACTGGCTAACCGCATTAATATCCAGGGACTGGAGTGAATTTCGGCCGCGTATCGCACCACGGATGATGGCCTGATTCACAAGGTTTTTTGCCAGGGTCATATTCAGAGGGGGAAGGGCAACGGCTGGCTGCTGATCTGTCTGCCATTCGCCATTTCCTTCACCGAGAATGATCACCGGGCCAAACAACGGGTCAGGTTTTACCGAAATTCTCAGCTCTTCTGCCCCGGCACGCCGGGCCATGCTCTGAACTACCAGACCCTGAATCTCAGCCTTAGGCCATGCGGTCCGGGCGCGGGATAATATGGCATCTGCCGCGCTGGCCACCTCTGCGGCAGTATGTAAATAGAGCATGACTCCCTGTATTTCTGACTTATGTGGAATATCCGGAGAGCGTAATTTTAGCGCTACCGGGTAACCAATATTGTCGGCAATGACCACGGCTTGTTGGCTGTCGGCTGCAGCCCAGGTTGACAAAGTATTTATCCCATACCCCTGAAAAATAGCCTGTACTTCATGGGTATCCAGACGGTTTCGCCCTTCAGCCAGCGTTTGCTGTAACAATTGGCGAATATTAATACGTGTTTGTGGTAAACGAGCGGGCAGTGAAGGCGTTTCCCGTAATTGCTTCTGGTTGCGCCGGTATTCGACCATATGCATAAATGCAGTCACCGTGCCTTCCGGAGTTCTCCAGGTGGGTATCCCTGCCCGGGTGAATGCCGCCCTCGCGTCACGTGACGAGTATTCTCCTCCCCAGTTGGTCAGCAAAGTCATTTGCCGGCCACGGGGGTGCTGTTTGACCAGTCGGATAATTTCATTGGCACTTTCACTGGCCGGAGAAACTGCGCTGGGGGCATGAATAATCATCAGTGCATCCAGGGCATGACTTTCCAGCAACGGGCTGATGACCGACAGGTAGCGTTCTGTTGTGGCATCATCTTTCAGATCCAGCGGGTTGCCTGCACGTACTGACGGAGGCAATACTTTATTCAGTGCTTCGGTCGTGGTCTGGTCCAGGCAGGCTAATGTGCCGTTACGTTCGGTGAGTTCATCCAGAGCCAGTGCTGCGGGTGCAGCACCGTTGCTGATGATAAATAACCGTTCGCCACGGAGCGGACGCATGTGGTTGAGAGTCTCTACCGCAGAAAACAACTCATGCGTATCTTTGACCCGTAGCATTCCCGCGCGCTGAATGGCGGCGTCCCATGCGGCATCCAGGCTGTCTGTCGTGCCGAGGAATTGCCTGGCCTGACGACTTCTGCCACTTTTGATGACCAGAATAGGTTTATTACGTGCAGCACTACGTGATGAAGAAACAAACCTCCGGGCATCTTCTAAATGCTCCAGTGACAGTAGTATGGCGCTGGTTTTACTGTCTCTGGCAAGGAAATCGAGTAAATCATCGACATCAATATCTACACTGTCTCCCAGAGCGATAAACCAGGAAAAACCAAGATTACGTTGTTGTGCCCAGTCAAGTAGCGTATTAGAAACTGCTGCTGATTGTGAAATAAATGCCAGTTTTCCGCGCTGAACGGGTACCGGAGAGAAACTGGCATTGATTCCCTGCCACGGAGAGAGCAGCCCAAGGCTATTAGGCCCAAGAATACGGATATTCCAGCGCGCCGCACACTCTTTTAATTCATTCAGCTGTTCTCGGGGAGCAGAAAGGATAATACAAGCCCGGCAGCCTTTTTCTCCTAATTGCTGCAGAATTTCCAGATTTCGTTGGGAATGGGTACAAATGATGGCAAGGTCAGGAACACAAGGTAGCCGGTCAACCGAAGGATAAGCCAGCACGCCACACACTGCCTGCCATGCAGGCGTCACAGGGAGTATCGGGCCATTAAATCCTCCTGCCAGCAGATTCTTCATCATCAGATGGCCGGCCCGGTCCTGTTTTTCGGACGCGCCAATCACCGCGATGGAACCAGGTTTAAGTAATGCTTCCAGACCACGCTGACTCATCTGTATCCTTCCTGTGCTGAAAGCCGTAGTTTATCTGTTTTCGGAGCGTTTTTCTGTGAGGTATGCCTGATGTGATGCTTTGCCCGCCAGATATCGATGTCGAAAACGTTCAAAGTGAGCCAGCAATCCTGATGCCGCTACGTTATCTCCCGCCTGTTCCAGCAATGCTATTGCGATTTCTGCGGTACAGTGTTGACCGGCTGTCGGCGATTCCCGCAGGCTGTAGCGAGAAGGCTGGGTCACATTCAGCGACATTACCGGGAAACGATCGAGCCAGGGACTTTTACGGAACATTTTTGCAGCTTCGGTCCAGGTACCATCCAGCATGACGAACAAGGGGGGGGGACCTATGACCGGTGGGGTAGTGATCACCTCGCGGCCCGGGGCTGCATAATGGCCCGGAAATACCACCAGAGGCTGTACGCTGTCATCACTGACAGTTGCCAATAATTGCTCTGGCGGTGCTGTACGTGACCATTCGAACGCGGTGGTCTGAGGCAAAATATCGGCAATCAGGCGACCAGTATTACTGGGTTTAAGAGGCTCAGTATCGAACATCACCAGACAGAACTGGCTGCGGGCAGATACCGGCGTGATGGTAGTGCATAAGCACTGCGCTACCGGTAACAGACAGCGCTGACAACGAACAACACGGTTTCCCCTGGCAAGGAACGGGCGGGTTGCTCTTGCCAGCCGTTGTGCCCTGAGGTTCAGGACGGCATTATCCAACATAATTTTTCACGATCAGGAAAAAGCGCAGTGTAATCGAAAAAAACTGACCTGCGTAGTCTGACGGAAAGCTTTCATCGTAAATTACAGGGATTCGTCCAGCCACTGTTTGAATGAGGCTTTGGGTAAAGCGCCCGCCATGGTGTCGACATGCTGTCCTTTCCGGAAGATCATTAATGTAGGAATACTGCGGATACGAAAACGGGCACTTAACGCGGCCTGCTGTTCAGTATTCACTTTGATAAAACGGATCTGTTCTGCCCGTTCTTCAGCTACATCTTCGAACACCGGAGCAAACCCGACACAGGGACCACACCAGGGCGCCCAGAAATCAATCACTACTGGCAGATCATCCTGTAACAGTTTATCCAGCGTCTGTTCAGTGGCATTAATAATTTCTCCGTCAAACAAGAGTTCTTTACAACGCCCACATTTCGCGGACTCACTGATTCTTTCCTCCGGCAGGCGGTTGGTGGCAAGACAGTGGCTGCATACGGTATTCATCATGACCTCTGATTAGGATTGTCGAAAAATATTGCGTATGATTATCAGGCATCCTGAACGGTTGAACCAGTAGGATCTGTCGATGACTATAATAGATGACAGCATCAAAGCCAAAGTTGATAGATTAGCAGCGTGACATCAGGTAATCTTCGCGCTCCAGGAACAGGAGGACACAATGAACGACGATGTAAAAGGCAAAAGCAGTAAAGTAAAAGTGATGTATGTTCGCAACGAGGATAATACCCGTCAACGTACCGGTAACCCGCGGACAGGCAAAGGAGGTCATTCTCCGTCACGTCAGCAGGAGCCAGGTCGTCGTCAGGAAGAAAAATCCCGTTCCCCGTGGCGGACAGTTTCCCGTTCCCCGGCAGAAGAGCCAAAAGTATTGCCAACTGAGACCGGACCAAGGCCAGTTATCGACCCTGAGGTTATCCGCAAACAGCGCCAGGAAGAAACCCGGGTGTATGGTGAAAATGCTTGTCAGGCTCTGTTCCAGAGCCGTCCTGAAGCGATTGTTCGTGCCTGGTTTGTTCAGAGTGTGACCCCACGCTTTCGTGAAACCTTACGCTGGCTGGCCGCTAACCGTAAAGCCTACCATGTGGTAGAAGATGCTGAGCTGGTAAAAGCCTCTGGCACTGAGCATCATGGTGGTGTCTGCTTCATTATTAAGAAACATATGGGGCTGGGCGTCAGCGAGTGGCTGGAACAGGCCGCAGAAAAAGAGTGTGTTCTGGCACTGGAAAATGTGGGGAATCCTCATAACCTTGGAGCCATTATGCGTAGCTGTGCCCACTTTGGCGCAAAAGGCATCCTCGTGGATGACGCTTCTTTGCTGGAGTCAGGGGCAGCGGTGCGTACCGCAGAAGGTGGTGCTGAGCATGTTCAGGCAATAACAGCGGAGAGTTTTGCTGAAGGACTGGATGCGTTTCGCCACGCGGGTTACACCATCGTGACAACTTCCAGTCATCAGGGCAGCCCGCTGTCTGCAACTGTGTTGCCTGAAAAAATGGTGCTGGTACTGGGTCAGGAAAGTGACGGGCTAAAAGAGTCTACCCTGAAACAGGGCGATATCAGCCTGTCGATTGATGGAACCGGAAGTGTTGAAAGCCTTAATGTCTCGGTTGCCACAGGGATTCTTCTGGCCGAATGGTGGCGTCAGAACCATTAAGCAGTCAAAAAAGCGCCTGACGGCGCTTTTTTTATCCTGATAGTCAGCAGAGTTAATGTGCACCTCCGCCGTCACTTTGTTTACCTCCGCCACTGCCAAACGGGGGTTTGGCAAACCAGATGGTGATCAGCAACAGAATAAAGATCCCTCCCGCGGCCCAGAAAATCTCGTTAGCCGAGATGATTAATCCCTGACTGGTAATTTGCTCAGCAATATACTCAGAAGCCTGCTGGTGGCTCATTCCCATTGATTCCAGCTGTTGGTACATATGACTGGCATTTGGATTAAAAGCAGTGACGGATTCTGTCAGTTGGCTGTGATGTAGTGACTCTCTGTCGGTCCACAAAGTGGTGGTGATTGAGGTCCCGATCGAGCCTGCCAGGGTTCGCAGAAAGTTAGACAGACTGGAGGCGGCTGCCATTCGTTCCGGAGGCAATCCGGATAAGGTTATTGTGGTTAACGGCATAAAAAAACAGGCAACAGCAAAGCCCTGGATAAACTGTGGCCATGCAGACGCCGCGAAATTCATTGCCGGTTCAAACGTATAAGCTCGCCAGTAAAAGCAAACGGCATACATAATGAAACTAAAAGTCACCAGCCATCGCATATCGATTTTATGCGCAAAACGGCCAATAATCGGTGACAGGATGACCGGTAATACCCCCACCGGTGCAGACGCCAACCCAGCCCAGGTCGCAGTGTAACCGAAAACTTCCTGTAATAACTGTGGCAGCAGTACGATTGTTCCAAAATAGAGCATATAAGCGAGACTGATGGAGACACAACCAATGGTGAAGTTTCTCGATTTGAATAAAGATAAATCGACGATTGGATGATCATCTGTCAGTTCCCAAATTAACAGGATAGAGAGTGCGATCACAGCAAAAACCGTCAGAGTAATAATCTCGGTTGAGTTGAACCAATCCAGTTCTTTACCCCTGTCCAGCATGACCTGCAGACAACCAATTCCCACCACCAGACAAACCAGCCCCACCAGATCAATCGGCTGTCGGGTAATTTTGGTTTCTCTACCACGAATTGTTTGCAGACTTAAGAATATCACTACCATACCAATCGGTACGTTAATGAAAAATATCCAGCCCCAGTGATAGTTATCACTGATCCAGCCACCGAGAATCGGACCACAAATCGGCGCCACAATCACGGTCATTGCCCATAATGAGAGGGCTATACTGCGTTTAGCGGGCGGGTAGTTATTCAGCAGCAAACTTTGTGAAAGAGGAATCAAGGGGCCTGCGACCACCCCCTGGATGACACGGAAGAAAATCAACATTGTCAGACTGTTCGACATTCCGCATGCCCAGGAGGCGATGGCAAATGCCACGGTGGAAAGCATAAACAGTCTGACCTCTCCGAACCGTCGGGCTAACCAGCCGGTCAACGGAATAGAAATGGCATTTGCGACGCCGAAAGAGGTGATAACCCAGGTCCCCTGGGAGTTTGATGCCCCCAGGTTACCTGCAATGGTCGGTATGGCTACGTTGGCAATAGTCGAGTCCAGCACCTGCATAAAGGTTGCTAACGACAAGGCAATCGTCATCAGAACCAGTTGGGTACCTTCGAGCGGTTTCTGCGCCATGGTTTTCTCCGCGGACATCAGCCGGCATTTGCCTTGATGATGTCAGAGATCATCTTATTCACCTGGCCTAATTGCAGTTCCAGCGCATTACTCTCATAAGCCGGTGTACTCCTTATTGAACTGGCGAGTACCTTTCCGTCTTTATTTGCGGTGTCAACAGTGACCAACGTTGATAAGCCGATACGCAGTGGATGCTTCGCGAGATCCTGTGGGTCGATATCAACGCGAACCGGCAAGCGTTGGACCACTTTAATCCAGTTACCGGTAGCATTCTGAGCAGGCAGCAGAGAGAAGGCGCTGCCGGTCCCCATATCCAGACCAACCACTTTGCCGTGGTATACGACATCATCGCCATAGATATCAGAAACAATGGTTGCCGGTTGACCAATGCGAACATCGGCAAGTTGTGTTTCTTTAAAGTTAGCATCCACCCACAACTGTTTATCAGGCACAACGGCCATCAAAGAGCTGGAAGAGGTAATCTGTGACCCCACCTGGACACTACGCTGGGAAACATAACCATCCACCGGGCTACGAATGTCGGTACGTTGTAAGGCCAGCCAGGCATCACGGACAGCGGTAGCACTTTGTTGTACAGCGGGCTGATTTTCCAGGGTGGTATTCAGTAAGATTGCCTGGTTAGCATTGTACTGTTGGGTCGCTACGTCGAGGTCTGCCTGGGCACTGGTCACAGCATCGCGGGCATGTTGCAGGTCTTCACGACCAATTAACTGTGATTTACCAAGAGGGATGCGCCGTTGTAAATCTGCCTGAGCCTGTGCCAGCGCAACTTTTTTCAGGGTAATATTAGCCTGATACTGTTTGCTGTTGATCATTTCCTGGCGAGTTTGGCGGACGCTGGTGGCGAGTGCTGTTTCTGCTTTGTCTAAAGCTTGTTGAGCATCGGTTTTATCCAGAGACACCAGAATGTCACCTTTTTTGACATAATCGGTATCATCAAACCAGACACGGGTAACGCTGCCTGAGACCTGCGGCATAATGACCACCTGATTGCCAGCAACATAGGCGTCATCGGTATCCTGATAATGGCTCAGCACCAGGAACCAATAGGCAAAATAGCCAATAGCAACAACCAGACAAACAATAGCCAACAGAATCAGCAAAGTTTTGCGTTTTTTCTTTTTATTTTGGGGCCGCGGGGCTCCGGATTGCAGAGTTTCCTCACCTGCACTCATAAAATTTTCCACCTGTCATTGGTATGGGGAACAGCAAATTTGGCCCGGTAATGCCAGTGTTTTTTCGCTGGCAAAGGTGCTGAAGCATAACCAAATCTTGATCGTAATCTTTAGCACTTGATGACATATTACCGTCGCGTGACTAAATGATTATGCCTTGCTGTCCATTTCATCAAGGCGGCCAAGAAGTTTGCGGGTAATAGTTTCGAGTTGTTGCTGCTCTTCGGTGGAAAGGACTTCCCAAAGATGCTTCAGACTCTGGTGTTGGGGAGGCATAACCTCACACAGAAATTCATAGCCTTGTTCTGTCAGGTGCAGATGCAGACAGCGGCGATCATTACTGCTTTCGCGGCGTTCTATCCAGCCACGTTTCTCCAGTTCGTCTGCAATACGTGTCGCATTTGTCCTGGAAGAGCCTAACGCGGAACTGAGTTCGGATGGCTGAATACTCTGATCTTTACGGGCATCCAGAGTGACGAGCGCCGTAAACAGGGTGTCATTAATACCGCGTTCCTTTAGAATTTTGTTGCGATTTTCAAGCAGTTTCCCCTGGATATGCATGCATAATCGGGTCAGCAACATTTCCCGCAACGGATAGTTGGTGTGGCGCTGAACCAGAACATGCAACATTTCTTCAATTGGAGTAAATGAACTTTCCACGCGAATACCTCACATCAATTATTATTAGGATTTTAATGTCAGACTCAGTCAAATGCTGGCACTTTCCCGCAAAGTGATAGCACCAATTTGTTACCTGTGAGGGGAAGATTCTGCGTAGGGGCAGAGATTCAATACCAGGTAATAGTCACTGCTGGGAAAGTCACCTGACTAAAACTATATCTCGCTAACGATATCAGACCGCTTGTCATGTTAATAGTCTGTAAGAGGCTTTTGTTGAGGCAGATATGATAAAACAGCATGAGAGAGCAGGATTTTTAACGGTTAACAGGTGCAAAAGCAGGAGCAGAAGGACAGGAAATAACCGATGATAAAGGAAAAGTTGGCACTATAAAAAAAGGACAGCCCTGGCTGTCCTTAAATGATTTCCGGAAGATTAGGATTTCGCAGCGGCTAAAGCATCCTGAATCCAGTGATTAAATTCAGCCTGATGGGCATGAATCCAGCCGTCGACCTGACGGTTGACATCTGCGTCACTGTTTTGTCCGGCATTCATCGCAGCATTCTGTGCATTGATATCAGCCAGCGGCAGTTTCATTTCAGCAAACAGTTTTGCAGCGGCTGGGTTCTTCTCTGCCCATGCTTTGTTGGCAACGATATGCATGGTGTTTACCGGGAATCCATAGTTAGCACCATTCGGTAATTGAGTATTTATATTTTTCTGTGCCCCCGGTAATGACGAGAACGGTACCTGTAACCAGACAACGTCACGACCAGGTTTCAGTACATCGCTGACCCAGTAAGGAGTCCAGGTGTAATAAAGGATAGGTTTTCCCTGTTTATAACGGGCAATAGTGTCAGCCATCATTGCGGAATAGTTACCCATGTTGGCCTCAACGGTACTTTGCAGAGAATAAGCCTTAACCTGGTGATTTATAACGGTTTCACAACCCCAGCCAGGGGTGCAGCCGGTCAGGTCAGCTTTACCATCGCCGTTAGTATCAAACAGTTTAGCCAGCTTTGGATCTTTTAACTGAGCAATGTTGGTAATATGGTATTTTTCGGCGGTTTTCTTATCGATCAGATATCCCTGCGCAGCGCCGCTGACATAGGTTCCTTCACGATAAAACACTTTATCTCCACCGGCGGCTTTGTACATATCGTCATGCAGTGGTTGCCAGTTTACGGCAGTAAAAGTCGCGTCGCCCGCAGCAATAGAGGTATAGCCTACGTTGTAATCGACTTCATCCGGGGTATCCACGGTATATCCCAGCTTTTCTAATGCACGACTCACCAGCAGAGTCTGAAAGGTTTCTCCGCTGATGGAACTCTGAACCGGTTTAACGGTGATCCCTTTACCTGGCAGGTCGGCGGCATAGCTTTGCCCTGCGAGGAGTAAAGTCATTGCTGTGGTTGTGACGATTAACTTACGCATGATGATTCCTCTTATCTGCGAGATATCCGCACGTGGCGGACATCTCTGTTATCATTTGGTGGGTGAACTTTTCACAAACGGGCGCAGGATTAGTCCTACCGGTCCTGTCAGGTACCAGTGGCGCTGAGCGCGGCTGCGGCTGTCTGCTCCGACGGACTGTGTCAGCCGGTCAAGAATAATGGCCAGGATTACAATACCGACACCACCCACGGTTGCCAGACCCATATCAAGTCGGCCAATACCGCGTAACACCATTTGGCCCAGACCACCAACGGCTATCATCGATGCAATGACCACCATGGAAAGCGAAAGCATCAGAGTTTGGTTGACGCCGGCCATAATGGTTGGCATGGCTAACGGCAGCTGTACTTTAAACAACATCTGGCGCGGACTGGCACCGAACGATTCGCTGGCTTCGATCAAATCTGCCGGTACCTGCTTGATACCCAAAATGGTCAGTCGGATAACCGGTGGCAGGGCGAAGATAATGGTAACCACGACACCCGGGACGTTTCCGATACCAAACAACATGACAATCGGTACCAGATAAACAAAGGCGGGCGTTGTCTGCATGGCATCGAGTAGCGGACGAATAATTTTCGCCGCACGATCACTGCGTGCCAACCAGATGCCAACAGGCAAGCCAATGACCACACAGAACAACAACGAGGTTAAAACCAGTGACAAAGTCACCATGGCATCTGACCATGCACCGATAGCACCAATCACAATCAGAGACAGCAGTGTCGCAATCCCCATCCCGACATTGGTCATTTGCCAGGCAATCAGCGTGAATATCAGAATTGCCACAGGTGAAGGCATTACTGTCAGCAGATGCTGGAAAGTACTCAGAATAAAATCGACAGGTACACGAATCCCCTGAAATACCGGACGAAAATTACCCACGACCCAGTCAATGGCATGGGTCACCCAGCTGTCTAGCGGAATTAATGTCTTATGGAACGGATCCATAATATTAAAATGTTCATGCGTCACCGGAGCAGGCGTATTCAGCCAATCGTTGGATGAAGCTGCTGCGTCATGACCGCCACTGCCGGTGCTGCTGCCGGCGGAGCCCCAGGCATCTGAAGAGCTGGTATCCGCAGAACCGCCCGCAGAAGGCGATGATGAAGTGGGTGCAGACCAGGGATCACTGCTGCTACTGCCAGCCGCAGGAACTGTGCTGGTCTGAGCTGAAGTATCACTCCATGGATTATTATCTGGCTTGCTCATTATTGATTCCCCTCGCGATCCAGCGCCCGTAACAGACTGCTTTTTGAAATAATGCCGACATACTGGTTGTTTTCATCAGTGACTGGCACTGCACAGGGTGCCGCCGCCACATGTGAAAATATTTCATTTAGCGGTGTTGCGGCAGGTATTGGCAGTGGCGCCTCAAGAAAAGCACTTTCCAGCGTGCCACCGGAAGCCAGGGCCTGTTGTAATGAATCACCGGAAACGATACCGGCAAATTTCTGCTTATCCAGTACATAGCCGAATTCCCGATCCTGATCGCGGAGTAATTGCAGCGCAGTACGCGGACCGAATCCTGGCGCTTTACGCATCAGGGTATTGGCACCCCGACGGGCAATATCTTTAGCACTAAATACCTGGCTGATATCGACACCACGGAAAAAGGTCTTCACATAATCGTTGGCCGGATTATTGAGTATTTCATCCGGCGTCCCAACCTGAATAACTTCCCCGTTTTGCATAATCGCAATCCGGTCTCCGATACGCATTGCTTCATCAAGGTCATGAGAAATAAAAACAATAGTACGCTGTTGACGGGTCTGTAATTTAATTAATTCATCCTGCATTTCAGTACGAATTAACGGGTCAAGCGCTGAGAAGGCTTCATCCATTAACAGAATATCCGGGTTAATGGCTAATGCTCTGGCAAGCCCCACACGCTGACGCATACCACCGGATAATTCATCCGGCCATGAGTGAGCATATTTTTCCAGCCCAACCTGGCGCAGAGACTCTAGTGCTTTTTCCTCCCGTTCCTGCAGAGGTATACCCGCCAGTTCCATACCGAAAGCCGCATTATTTAATACCGTCATATGTGGCATTAATGCAAAAGACTGGAAAACCATACTGATTTTATTACGGCGTATTTCCCGTAGCTGTGTGTCAGGAATTTTAGCGATATCCAGACCGTCAATAAGCACCTGTCCACGGGTAGGTTCGATCAGACGATTGAGAAGGCGAACCATGGTAGATTTTCCGGAACCGGATAACCCCATGATCACAAAAATCTCGCCTTCTTCAATGGCCAGACTGGCATCTTTGACGCCGACAGACAGTCCTGTTTTATCCAGAATCTGTTCTTTACTTAGCCCCTGGTCCAGATATTTAAATGCTTTACCCGGATGGTCACCAAAAATTTTATATAGATTTTTTACTTCAAGTTTAATTGCCATTCAGTCGTATTATCCTGAGTTATATTTATTTTCTCATGGGGTTATAGTGTCCGGAAGGTAATGTACATATATAACCGTACCATACTGAGATTATCTGACAACCCTTGATTTTTCTAATTTGCGGGCGACGAAGCAGGATATTTCCGGTGATACCAGTGATATCAGGGGGTTCGGGAGGGGGCGATACTGTCAGGAGTATTTACTGTTTCAGGTAAACTGATTGTTAATAATAATCTGCGGTACTGTTTTTAACCTGATGAAATAGCATTGTAAACATTTATGGATGTCGGCAGAAATTTCGGCGTTTTGCCAGGTGGATTATTCGGCGTGCAACAAAGATTTTCGGGGGAAATACCGGAGAAACCCTCTCCGGTATTTTGGTCAAAAATTCCAGTCGTCATCTTCAGTCACAGCCAGATTTCCTATGACGTAGGATGAACCAGATCCTGAAAAAAAATCATGATTTTCATCTGCATTTGGCGATAATGACGTGAGTATTTCGGCACTGACATTACATTCGCTGGCAGGAAATAATGCATCATAACCCAGATTCATTAAGGCCTTATTTGCGTTGTATCTCAGGAACATTTTTACTTCATCAACCCACGGGGTACCGACATACAATTCTTCACTGTATGTCAGTTCATTCAGATATAATTTCTGTAATAATTGCCGTGCATACTGCTCTAATTCATCCTGTGTTTGTGTCGGCAATTGGTGTAATTGTTGCTGAAACTTATAGCCTATATAATAACCATGTACAGCTTCATCGCGAATTATTAACCGGATCAAATCGGCAGTGTTGGTCAGTTGTCCACGACTGGACAGATGCATGGGCAACCAGAAGCCTGAATAAAATAAAAATGATTCAAGAAATACGCTGGCTATTTTCTTTTTTAGCGCATCGTCCGCTGCATAGTGCTGCAGGATAATGGTCGCCTTATGTTGCAGAGCCTGGTTATGTTCACTCCAGCGGTAAGCATCATCGACATCTGCGGACTGGCAGAGTGTAGAAAATATTGAGCTGTAGGAGCGGGCGTGAACGGCTTCCATAAAGCAGATATTGGAAAAGACCGCCTCTTCATGAGGGGTTGTTGCATCTGCCATCATTGCCACAGCCCCGACGTTATTTTGAACAGTATCCAGTAATGTCAGACCGGTAAATACCCGCAGGGTGAGGGTTTGAATCGCAGGACTCAGGGTCTGCCAGCTTACCCTATCGTTAGATAAGGGGATTTTTTCCGGCAACCAGAAATTACTGGTTAAACGATTCCAGACTTCCAGGTCTTTATCGTCCTGAAGACGATTCCAGTTAATGGCCTGAACCTGATTGAGTTTATGCATAATATTTTCTCCTGGTTTACAGGGCACAGGCGACACAGCCTTGTAGCTCAGTGCCCTTCAGCGCGGCCTGGCGCAGACGGATGTAATACAGGGTCTTGATCCCTTTCTTCCAGGCATAAATCTGCGCCTTATTAATATCGCGAGTGGTCACATCTGCGTTGAAAAACAGAGTTAGCGATAATCCCTGATCAACATGCTGTGTGGCTTCAGCATAAGTATCAATAATCGCCTGCGGGCCTAACTGATAAGCATCGGCGTAGTAGGCCTGATTATCATTGGTCAGATAAGGAGCAGGGTAGTAGACCCGGCCGAGTTTCCCTTCTTTACGAATTTCTATCTTCGCCGCAATCGGGTGAATACTCGACGTGGCATGGTTGATGTAGGAAATTGAGCCGGTCGGTGGTACCGCCTGTAAATTGCTGTGATATAAGCCATGAATCATGACCTGCTGGCGTAACTGTTGCCAGTCATCCATGGAAGGCAATGTTATCCCGGCATTTTGAAACAGCTCTGCGGCACGGGCAGTGGCGGGTAACCAGGGCTGCGAGGTGTATTTATCGAAAAACTTCCCGCTGGCATAAGCCGATTGTTCAAACCCCGCAAAGCGTTGTTGGCGTTCTCTGGCTATCTCACAGGAGGTTTTTAGCGCGTAATAAGCGATGCAACAGAAATAGATGTTCGTGAAATCCAGCGCTTCCGGGGATCCGTACATAATGTGTTCCCGTGCCAGATAACCGTGCAGGTTCATCTGCCCCAAGCCGATGGCATGAGAGGCCCTGTTCCCTGCCGCGACAGAAGGAACAGAATTCATTTCACTCATATCAGAAACGGCGGTCAGTGCCCGGATCGCTACATTCACGGTACGTTCCGGCTGCCCGGCATCCATAACTTTGGCGATATTCAGAGAACCCAGATTACAGGAGATGTCTTTTCCTATATGGCGATAGCTCAGATCTTCGCGGAATTCACTGGCTTGGTTAACCTGCAAAATTTCTGAACACAGGTTGCTCATATTGATTCTGCCGGCCAGCGGGTTATGACGGTTGACGGTATCTTCAAACATCAGATAGGGATATCCCGACTCGAACTGGATGGCGGCCAGCGTCTGGAACAGGCCGCGGGCGGAAATCCACGTTTTTTGAATACGATCATCCGCCACAAATTCGTCGTAGCGATCATTGATACTGATATCCGCAAACGCGCTACCGCAGACACGTTCTACGTCATAGGGTGAAAACAATGCCATCGACTGATTTTCTCTGGCGAGATGGAAAGTAATATCCGGCAGAACCACACCCAGAGATAAGGTTTTGATGCGGATTTTTTCATCCGCATTTTCCCGTTTGGTATCAAGAAAATGCAAAATATCCGGATGATGAGCATGCAGCCAGACTGCACCGGCTCCCTGGCGGGCACCGAGTTGGTTGGCATAGGAAAAGGCATCTTCCAGCATTTTCATCACCGGGATCACCCCGGATGACTGGCGGGCAATTTTTTTAATTGGAGCACCTTGTTCACGCAGGTTGCTCAGACAGAATGCCACGCCACCTCCACGACGGGAGAGTTGCAGGGCCGAGTTTACCGCCCGGCCGATTGATTCCATATTGTCTTCAATGCGTAACAGGAAGCAGGAAACAAACTCTCCCCGCTGTTGTTTCCCACAGTTTAGGAAGGTGGGGGTGGCAGGCTGGAAACGTCCGTGCAAAATATCGTTCAGGATATCCACCGCCAGAGTCTGAACACCCCGGGCCAGGGTGAGTGCCACCATACAACAGCGCTGGCTAAAATTTTCCAGATACTGACTGCCATCGAAAGTCTTCAGCGCATAGCTTTGATAAAACTTTAAAGCACCGAGAAAAGTGGTAAAACGATGTCCGGCCTCCTCTGCCTGCTGGTGGAGTCCGGTAACAAAACTGAAGGGATATTGATTAAAAACCTCAGCTTCATAATATCCTTCATCCACCAGATAGCGCAGCCTGTCGGCAATCCCGGAGAACTTAACCGTGCGTGAGGCAACGGAGTCCCGGATGTAGAGGTCAGCAGCCTGCAGGTCCTTTTCAAAAGGGATATTTCCCTGTTCGTCGTACAGATTAAGCATGGCATTCAGGGCATGAAAATCTTCGGCAGGGCTTAGCATTGTGTGTGTTGTTGCCATAATTTCTCTACTCCGCAGCGGACGTTAATGAGATCTTCGGGGGTGCCCATCAGTTCTACGTTGCCTATGCAGGGCACACCGCATTTTTGGGCGATAATTTTGCCGGCCAGACAGTAACCGGAGCCGAAATTACGATTGCCGGTACCAATGACACCGTACAGATATTCCCGATAGCGGGGGTTATTCAAAAAGTGGATCACCTGACGAGGTACACTCCCCCGTATTTCTCCACCTCCATAGCTGGGTACCACCAGTAGAAAGGGCTGTGTGACTTCAAAGGAGGCCGGTGCATCCAGCGGGATGCGTTTCGCTTCTAATCCCAGGCGGGTGACGAACCGGTGCGTGTTTTCTGAACGACTGGAAAAGTAAATGAGTGGAAACATGTGCCTTTATCTCCGTTGCTCTGATTGTCACTGAAAACGTCCTCATCATTAAATGAAAATGAATTTAATTCTGATTCGTATTACTGTTTACGGCTTCAAAAAAACCTGTAATGATAAAGTTACAGGTGGCCTGGTCTGAACGTTGCGATGGAAAGATACTATATCTGGTTTATGTGAATATCAACATGCACTATATGTGGTGTTTCACAAAGAGGGGCGTCGACCTGTCGGGAAGGTGCATTAACTATGGCCTGGCGGCACAAAAAAAATTCATGGATTTTCTTTGCCGGCGGAATAGGTTTTATTCTCCCGACATTTATCCTGAATGATAACGTTGTGGCGGTTTGCATCTGTCGGGATATCACGTTTGCCCGGATACCCGGATAAATGACAGGGAGCTGGGGGGCAGATAAGGCCAGGAAAAAGACTCAAAACATAAAGGACGCAATTCAGCGTCCTTTAAAGATGACCACCGCCAGGTTTGGGTGGCAGTGAAAATTGACCTGACAGTAAGTCAGTCAACCGGTGTTAACTTAGCGCCGTGCTAACAACAGACCAAATACGACACCCAGTGCGGCCCCGATACCTGCAGCCGGCAGGGGATTGTCACGGACCCAGCTATCGGCACTACAGCCGGACTGGTAAAATTTATCTTTAAGCGTTTCCTGGCCTTCATTCAGTGAAGCACGAGCCTTCTTCAACAATTTCTCGGCATTTTTTTGTGCTTCCTCGAGCCCGCCTTTTGCATCATCGCTATAGGACTTCAGCAAAGCCTCCAGGCTGTCTGCCAGTTCACTCACTTCCAGTTCGCTCTGATCAATCTGTGATTTTTCTACTTGAGTTGCCATTTTTTTCTCCGGTTTTATCAGCACAGGTTAATAATTATAGACGGGCTGCAACAGATTGCTGACAGTTAGAGAAGATTCCGAATGATCCGGGCTACAGGATACTGCACCTGCGCTAAAGTTACATGGCATAAAAGTATAAGGGGATTAACTATGTATTTACGTCCGGATGAAGTGGCTCGTGTATTGGAAAATGCCGGGTTTGAAATGGATATAGTCACACCCAAAGCCTACGGCTATCGTCGGGGCGAGAGCTATGTCTATGTGAACCGGGAAGCGCGACTGGGGAGAACAGCTCTGGTGATTCATCCGACCTTAAAAGAAAAAAGTCATACTTTTGCTGAGCCAGCCTCAGAGATAAAAACCTCTGATCACTACAAAGAATTTCCGCTCTATCTGGCGGCAGATTCAAATGAACATTATGGTATTCCACACGGATTTAGTTCCAGAATGGCACTGGAACGCTATATCCGTGGGGTATTTGGCTAAAGTAAACGGTAAATCGCAGAGTAGTAGCCTCTGCGGTTTACCGGAATCCGGTTACTGGGCGGTTGGCCCCAGCATCGGTGAACGTTCGGTCTTATATTTTTCAAGAAACTGATGCTGAAAAATACACATCCGGATGGTATTGCGATACTCACCGTTAATAAAAAATTCGTGTTTCAGCACGCCTTCCGTTTCGAAACCCAGTTTGGTGTAAATATGAATGGCTTTTTCGTTTTCCTGATCCACTATCAGATACAACTTATATAAATTGAGTACCGAAAATCCGTATTCCATCGCCAGTTTGGCGGCCTGACTGGCCAGCCCTTTTCCCTGATGCAGCGGATCGATAATGATCTGAAATTCAGCCCGCCGGTGGACATGATTAATTTCTACCAGCTCAACCAAACCTGCATTCTCCCCTTCGTGTTCGACGACAAAACGACGTTCCGTCTGATCATGAATATGCTTATTGTAGAGATCAGAGAGTTCGACAAAGGCTTCATAAGGTTCTTCAAACCAATAGCGCATTACACTGGCATTATTGTCCAGCTGGTGAACAAAATGCAGGTCTTCCCGCTCCAGCGGGCGAAGTTTTATGGTCATTGCCTGTTCCTTTTTTGGCCAGTAAAGCAGCTTTTTCGCGGTTTATCTGATGTTAGCTGCGGTAGCAGACGACAGTTTAAATCTAGTATAACGCGCAGTAAAAATTTCTGGCACAGAGCTTGCATTAATCAGTTTAACGTTAACAGAGGATAAGGGTACTCCTCTGGATCAGGAGACAGCAGTAATGCCAAAAAGTAATATACAACAGTACGGACTGACGGATGATTATCCGCGTGATTTGATCGGTTATGCCGGTAAACCTCCGGCAGCGAACTGGCCCGGGGGCGCCAGAGTGGCAGTACAGTTTGTCCTGAATTATGAAGAGGGCGCAGAGAATCATATCTGGCACGGGGATGCCGGATCTGAGCAATTTTTGTCGGATATCGTCGGCGCAGCCAGCTTTCCTGCACAGCATATGTCGATGGATTCAATGTATGAATATGGTTCGAGGGCTGGGTTCTGGCGAATCCATGGGGAGTTTGTTAAACGTGGCTTGCCACTGACCGTGTTTGGTGTCGCAATGGCACTGGCCCGCAATCCGGAGATAGTCACAGCGATCAAGGCAGCGAATTACGATGTGGTCAGTCATGGCTGGCGCTGGATTCACTATCAGGATATGCCGCCGGAACAAGAACGTCGGCACATGAAGCAGGCCATTGAAGTCCTGACGGAATTATTCGGCAAGCCGCCTACGGGCTGGTATACCGGACGTGACAGCCCGAATACCCGACAGTTACTGGTAGAAGAGGGCGGATTCCAGTATGACAGCGATAATTATGGCGATGATCTGCCGTTCTGGACGCCGGTGACCTGCGCTTCCGGGGAAACCCGCCAGCATCTGGTTATCCCTTATACCCTTGAGTGTAACGATATGCGCTTTGCCACACCTCAGGGCTTCAATACCGCGGACCACTTTTTTAGCTATTTGCGTGACAGCTTCGATGTACTGTATGCAGAAGGAGAAACCGCGCCGAAAATGATGTCTGTGGGGATGCATTGCCGGATTCTGGGAAGGCCTGGCCGCTTCCGGGCGTTACAGCGTTTCCTTGATCATATCAGTCAGTATCCTGATGTCTGGGTATGTACCCGTCAGCAAATTGCCGACCACTGGATGAAGACGCATCCTGCCTCCTGATTCCCCGGGAGGTATCAACATGGCCCCCGGTGGACCGGGGACCATTCTTTATGACATCAGACTGACCTGTGCGGCAACAATTCGCCAGCCTTCGGGGAAACGTACCCAGCTTTGTTGCTGACGACCGATTTTATCGGTATTGGCACGGGTAAACTCGGTACTGCATACGGCAAAATCATTACCGTAGGTGGTGATAACGGTATTGTGTAGTGTTCGATCCAACCCCTTCGAAGGGCGGGCAGCACGAAAAGCCTGGATCTGTTCAATACCGTAGAGGTTTTCACCGGCACCGAGGCGCACGGTAAATGAACTGTGCCAGAAGAGCTCATCCAGCACGTCAATATCATTCCCGGTCAGCGCTTTTTCGTAGCGGTAGAACTGGGTGGTAACCTCTTCTAATACATCCGGTGCATTAATAACGGGCGTGGTCATTCAGCATTATTCCTGAGGGTAAAAGGTGGCAGGGTTATCTGTTGCTGTTCCAGGATTCGGGCGGCCTGCAGGGCGTGAGCTTCCTTGAACGGCGCCGCAATAATTTGTACACCGACGGAAAGACCGTTAGCCGCGGGTAGCGGAACGGTACATACCGGCAATCCTAAGAAGGAAACTGGCTGCGTCAGCATTCCCATACTGGCACGTACCGGCAACTGTTGCTGATTAATCAGCATTGTTTCCTGATTAATCACGGTCGCGCTGCAGGGTGTCGCCGGGGCCAACAGAATATCCACGTCATTAAACACCGGCAGCACCTGCTGGCTGAAATGGCGACGGAATCGCTGAGCCTGAACGTACCAGCTGCCAGGCAGCATGGCGCCCGCCAGCAATCTTTCACGCGAGTGAATTTCAAACAGTTCCGGATGTTGGCGTAATGCCGGCAGATACTGATTACCGCCCTCACTGGCACTGATAATAAACGCGGCAGAGCGAGCCAGCGCAGCATCTTCCCACATGATTTCATCGCCAGCATTCAGCGCCTTTGCGACGACAGCTACCGCCTGGCGGGCTTCATCATCACACCATTGAGAAAAATAGCCGCCCAGAACACCCACCCGGAGTGATCCTGCAGGTGAGGTAAGTGAGAGAACCGGTTCTGCCGCACGCGGGGACTGGAACGCATCGTTCGGATCCAGGCCCTGCAGGCAGTCATACACCAGTGCCAGGTCTTCAACATTGCGGGCAAAAGGGCCGATATGATCCAGACTGGCCACAAAAGGGTGAGATCCCTGGCGCGACAGTCGACCGTAGGTCGGTTTCAGACCAAACACCCCACATAACGCCGATGGCACACGAATAGAGCCATTGGTATCAGTGCCCAGTGAAAAGGGGATCAACCCTGCTGCGACAGCCGCCGCTGACCCTCCCGAGGATCCTCCGGCAATACGCTCTAAATCACGTGGATTATGGCAGGGGCCATAATGGCTGTTTTCTGTGGTAAACCCGTAAGCGTAAGCATCCATATTCAGCATACCGGAGAGCAGTGCGCCCGACTGGCTGAGGCGTTTCACTGCATAGGCGTCTTCCGTCGCCGGAGGACGTCCGGCAAACAGGCGGGCGCCCGCCACAGTAGAATATCCTTTGATATCAAACAGATTCTTCACTGCATAAGGAATACCACTCAGTGGGCCGCCGTGGTTCCCCTGCTGCTGTTGTTTATCGACCTGGTCGGCTTCCTGCAACATGCGTTCACTGGTGACCTCCGTCCAGGCATTAATTTGTGGGTTATATTCGGCGATTGATTGCAGGGTATGGCTGGCAATTTCACGGGCGCTGACTTCACCACGCAACCGTGCCTGCTGTAATGCACTGATCGTCATTTCATTCAGATTCATAACCGGTAGACCCCTGCGATTTCCAGACGATCATCCAGCGGATAGTCCATCAGAGGTTGTGCCATACCGGCAATCCGGGTGATCTGTACCAGTAATTCCGCACGCCTCTCCTCGTTCAGCTCGAGGTCTAAAATTTTTTCCATATGCGCCAGATATTCTGACCATTCGACGGGTTGTGTCATTAAGTGTTCTCCTCAGAAACCTGCTGCACTGCCGTTACTGCGTGGATCATACGCTCCTTCGAGCATGCCATTGCTGTGCCGTACAATAGCTCCAGCATGGCCGACGGCCTCGCTATAATCGTCAAGAATTTCGACATCGTGTCCCATGTCCCGCAGAGCTCCGACCACGCTCTCACTGAAACGGCCTTCAAGTTTGAGGGATTCTGATGATTGTCCCCAGGTGCGGCCGAGTAACCAGCGCGGCGCCGAGATTGCCTGCTGTAAAGGAATGTTCTGCTGAATATGGCGGGTAAACAGAGTGGCCTGAGTTTGTGGCTGACCATCGCCGCCCATCGAACCATAGACCATTACACGGCCATCATTCAGGCGTGCAGCCGCCGGGTTCAGCGTGTGGAATGGTTGTTTGCCGGGCGCGAGAGTCAACAACTGATCGGGTTTCAGGGTAAAAGAGGCTCCCCGGTTCTGCCAGATAAGCCCGGTTTCAGGAATGACCACACCGCTGCCGAATTCATGATACAGACTTTGAATAAATGACACGGCCATTCCCTGGCTGTCTATAACACCCATCCACACAGTATCACCAGGATTCCGCTGCCCTTCTGTCGGAGCGGCTTTGGTGAGATCAATGCGGGCGGTCAGTTGATCGAGTGTGTCAGCATTCAGCAAGTTTTGCGCGTCAATGGTCATTTCACGGGGATCGGTAAGGTATTTATCCCGCAGGCTGAAAGCCTGTTTAGTCGCTTCAACAATCCGGTGGATACTCCCGACTTCATCTGCTGCCGGCATATCCAGTCGATCAGTGATGCCGGCAATAGCCAGCGAAACCAGCCCCTGGGTAGGTGGCGTCAGATTATACAGCGTACCTGTACTGTGTTGCAGTTCCAGGGGGGATCGGCGGCGGGCACGATGTTGCTGTAAATCTTTCAGCGTAACCGGCATGCCCAGTTCAGCCATTCCCCGGGCAATTTTTTCGGCCAGCGGACCACGATAAAAACTGTCAAGCCCCTGGTCAGCAAGCGTATTCAGTGTTGAGGCCAGCGCAGTTTGTTTAAACCGGCTGCCGGCCTGTGGTACCTGACCGCCCGGAAGATAGGTGTCGGCAAACCCGGGCTGGTGTTGCAATTCGCCGAGTTTGGCTGAACTGGCGGCGGCCTGTGACTGCGACACCGGAATGCCGTCGGTTGCGTAGCGGATTGCATCCCCCAGTAAGTCTCCGACAGAGGCGGGCGGGAAACCCAGTTCTTCAGAAATGGTCAGTGCTTCCTGCCAGCCACTGACGGTACCGGCAACGGTCAGTGCGGCTTTCGGACCCCGGTAAGGGATGCTGTTCATGCCGGCGTAAAATTCAACCGACGCCAGGCTGCCTGCTGCACCACTGGCATCGACAGCCAGTGGTTGTCCTTTCGGTGGGACTATCAGCCAAAAACTGTCGCCTCCCAGGCCATTCATATGCGGGTATACCACTGCGATAGTTGCCGCTGCCGCGACCATTGCTTCAATGGCGTTACCGCCACGGCGTAACACTGCCAGAGCACTTTCGCTGGCCAGATGGTGTGGCGTGACGGTCATACCATTAGGAGCCATATTACTTTGATTCATGAGTTCCTCAATTACAGGACTTGCTGAGATACCCCTTTCCTAGCAATTTTTGTTCCGCTTTGCTGAATTTTCGGTGGCCGCGCATCACTATGGATCGAATTGTGCTAGCTTTTGTTGTAACAAACGTTGCAGGAATGATGATGAAACAACTTGATCAACGGCTGGAAAGCCATTACGCCCGGTTATCTCCGCGGGAAAAACGGGTTGCTGATTTTGTTTTTGATCACTTCGATGATTTGATCAGTTACAACAGTGCCGAGCTGGCCCGACTGAGCGGAGTTTCAAAAGCTACCGTCAGCCGGTTATTCAAACGGCTGGGCTATGAAAAATATAAAGATATGCATGATGAACTGCGGACATTACGCCAGTCAGGGATGCCTCTGACGGATAATCGTGATGCCGTTCAGGGAAATACGTTACTTGCCCGGCATTATAAGCAGGAAATGGCAAACCTGACCAGCTGGACGAATGCGATTGATGCGCAGCAGTTTACCGAAATTATTCAGTCACTTAGTCAGTCAAGGCGGGTCGTTATTATCGGCTTGCGTAACTCCTATCCTGTCGCGATGCACTTACGCCTGCAACTGATGCAGGTAAGAAGCCAGGTTTCATTATTGCCCTCACCTGGACAAACATTGTCGGAAGAACTGGCTGATCTCAGTCACGAAGATGTGGTGGTGGTGGTGGGATTCCGTCGGCGTCCATCGATTATCCGGCGGGTACTCGAACAGCTGCAACGTCAGTCTGTTCCGACAGTGCTGTTGAGTGAGCCACAGGTGCCGCTTTTGCAAGGCCTGGCAAGCTGGCAGCTGGCCGCCCCTCTGGAAAGCGTTTCTGCATTTGACAGTTACAGTGCGGCAATGAGCATGGTCAATCTGCTGTCAAATGCCTTACTGCATGAAATGTTGACTGAAGGGCGACAGCGGATTCATCAGATTGCCGATTTGTACCAACAGCTGGACGAGCTGGAGAGACGTTAATGGGGCACTGTTATGGTGCATTGCATTGTTTTTGTGCGAAACGTTGCGCTCAGAAATAACCAGTAATTCAGACTTTCGCTAAACCATACTGGTTTTAAACAAATTTTTTTCTCTATGCATTTGGCACATTAGTTGCAAACATCAATTCAAAAGAATCTTTTGTTTCAATTGAGGCCAGAGGAAAATATGAAAAAGTTGATGATGGTATTTGCAGGAGTGGCTTTACTGGCGGCTCAAACCAGCATGGCCCTTGCTGACCAGTGGCAGGATATTCAGAAAAGAGGTGTCATTCGTATTGCGGTGCCACAGGATTTTGCACCCTTTGGATCGGTCGGCACCGATCTCCAGCCGCAAGGTTATGATATTGACATGGCCAGATACCTGGCAAAGGAGATGAAACTAAAGTTACAGATGGTGCCGGTAAGCAGTGCTAACCGTGTGGCTTATCTGCAGACTGACAAAGTTGACTTGGTGATTTCCAGCCTGGGGAAAAATGCTGAACGTGAGAAAGTGATCGATTTCAGTAACGCCTATGCGCCTTTCTTCCTGGGGGTTTTCGGTCCTAAAGGTCAGACGCTGAAGGATGTGTCAGCCCTGAGTGGCAAAACCGTCGGCGTGACCCGTGGTGCGGTGGAAGATATGGTACTGACCGGTATCGCCCCGAAAGATGTCACTATTCAACGTTATGAAGACAACAATACCACACTGTCGGCCTACCTTTCTGGTCAGGTTCAGTATGTCGCGACCGGTAATCTGGTGGTTGCGGCTATCGCACGTCAGCATCCTTCTGATGCCCCTGTCGCTCAGTTTATGCTCAAAGACTCTCCCTGCTATATCGGTCTGAGAAAAGACGAACCGGCGCTGAAGCAGGAAGTAAATACCCTGATTGCTGAGGGTATCAAAGATGGCACCTTGAATCAGATGTCAGAAAAATGGATGAAAGCACCGTTACCGGCTGACTTAGGGAAATAAGGGCTGCTATGACCGAGCATCTTAATTTCCCGGCGCTCTGGCCGTATCGCCATGAACTAATCTCCGGATTATGGGTGACCATCCAGCTAAGTTTTCTGGCTACTGTGGGCGGTATTGCGCTGGGGATTTTCGGTGCGGCTTTACGTAGCGGAAAACTGACAGTGTTCAGTCGTCTGTGGGCAGGATATGTCGCGATTATCCGTAATACTCCGTTTATGGTGCAGTTATTTTTTATTGTCTTTGGACTGCCAAATGTCGGTATCAGGCTGACGGCAGGGGAGGCCGCGCTACTGACGATGATCATTAATCTGGGTGCCTACAGTACAGAGATTATTCGGGCCGGGATTCAGGTGACACCTAAAGGACAGTGGGAAGCATGCCGGGTGTTAGGGTTTACCCGGCTACAGACTTTTACCCGGGTCATTTTACCCCCGGCGTTACAGCGCATTTATCCTTCACTGGTTGGGCAATGCATTATCGTGATGTTGGGATCCTCGGTCGTGTCTCAGGTGTCGTATCAGGAGCTGACTTTTCAAAGCAGCCTGATTCAGTCACGAACCTTTCTGAGCTTTGAAGTCTACCTGGTGACGACGGCAATTTATTTGCTGCTCTCCATCGGGATGCGTCAGTTGCTGTTAATGGCCGGACGCCGGTGGTTGGGGGTAACTTCAGTATGATGACGTTTTCGGACTGGGATATTATCCGCAATTTAATACTCGCAGGACGCTGGACGGTGCTGTTGTCTTTAGTAGCGTTTGTCGGGGGCACCCTGACAACCATCCCGTTACTGTTATTTCGGATGAGCCGTTACCGCAGTCTGCAGTTGCTGGTGCGTGGCTACTGCGGATTATTTCAGGGGACACCGTTACTGATGCAGCTATTTCTGGCATTTTTCGGCGTAGCGCTGTTCGGCATTGATGTATCTCCCTGGACGGCGGCTTCACTGGCGCTGACCCTGTATACCAGTGCGTATTTACTGGATATCTGGTACGGCAGTATTCGGGCGTTACCCAAAGGCCAATGGGAAGCCTGCCGCTGTATCGGGCTGAGTTTTAGACAGACACTGTTGCATGTGATTATTCCGCAGGCTCTGCGAATCGCTATTGCGCCGACAGTGGGCTTCGCCGTTCAGGTGATCAAAGGTACCGCGCTGGCCTCGGTGATCGGCTTTGTCGAGATAATGAAAGCCGGCACCATGCTAACCAATGTCACCTTTGAGCCGTTCAAAGTATTTGCTCTGGTGGCGCTGGGTTACTTTATTTTGTGTTATCCGCTGTCCCGTTACAGCCAATATCTGGAGAAGAAATTCGATGCCTCTCATCACCATTAATCAGATGCAAAAGTATTACGGTGATAACCATGTGCTAAAAGGTATCGATCTGGATATCGATGCCGGAGAAGTGGTTTCCATTATTGGCAGGAGTGGTTCCGGGAAAAGTACTCTGCTGCGATGCATCAACGGACTGGAAAGTTACCAGGAAGGGAGCATCAAACTGGGAGGGATGACCATCACCAGCCAGGACAGCCAGGCAAAGACCATCAGTCAGTCTGTGGGGATGGTGTTTCAGAGTTTTAATCTGTTCCCGCATATGACGGCTCTGGAGAATGTGATGTTGGCACCGCGTCTGGTGTTGAAGAAATCTAAAGCCGAAAGTCAGGAACTGGCCACCCGGATGCTGGAGAAGGTCGGTCTGGGTGAACGTATTCATTATTCACCCGCCAGCCTGTCCGGAGGTCAGCAACAGCGCGTCGCCATCGCCAGGGCACTGGCGATGAACCCCAAAGTGTTGCTGTGTGATGAAATTACCTCTGCGCTTGACCCGGAGCTGGTGGGGGAGGTTTTGCGCGTGCTGGAACAATTAGCGGCTGATGGTATGACACTCATTCTGGTCACTCATGAGATGAATTTCGCCAGAAATGTCGGGGACCGGGTAGTGTTTATGCACCAGGGAAAAGTCTGGGAGCAGGGTGACAGTAAAACGCTGTTTGCTCAGCCAGCCACGGCCGAACTGAAACAATTTATCTCGACGGTACATTTGTAATCTCAATTTCAAAGGAACGAGTTATGGAACTCAGCCAGTTTTCACCCTTAAATCCACCACAACGCTTACTGATGGGCCCGGGCCCGATTAACGCTTATCCTCAGGTGTTGCGGGCAATGTCCAGCCAGTTACTCGGCCAGTATGATCCGGCGATGACCGGTTATATGAATGAGGTGATGTCACTGTATCGCGGAGTGTTTTGTACCCAAAATCAGTGGACCATGCTGGTAAACGGAACCTCTCGTGCCGGAATTGAAGCGATATTAGTCTCGGCGATTAAACCTGGCGATAAGGTGCTGGTGCCGGTATTTGGTCGGTTCGGACACCTGTTATGTGAAATAGCCCACCGCTGTCGCGCAGAAGTTCATACCATTGAAGTCCCGTGGGGTGAAGTGTTTACCCCCGATCAGATTGAAGATGCGATTCGTAAAATCAGACCACGGCTGTTACTGACCGTACAAGGCGACACTTCCACCACGATGCTGCAACCCCTGAATGAACTGGGGGCGATCTGCCGTAAATATGACGTACTGTTCTATACCGATGCTACGGCATCCCTGGGCGGCAACGCACTGGAAACCGATGCATGGGGGCTGGATGCCGTTTCTGCCGGGATGCAAAAATGTCTGGGAGGGCCTTCCGGAACCTCTCCGGTGACCCTGAGCCCGGCGATGGAAGCGGTTATCCGTCAGCGCAAGCGGGTCGAGCAGGGGATCCGTACCGTCGATCACCAGGACGGCAACGAGGAAATGATCTATTCCAACTATTTTGATCTGGGGATGATCATGGATTACTGGGGGCCAGAGCGGTTAAATCACCACACTGAAGCCACCAGTGCACTCTTTGCAGCCCGGGAATGTGCGCAAATTATTTTGCAGGAAGGCCTGGAAGCGGGGATTGTGCGGCATAAACTGCATGGTGATGCCATGCTGAAGGGCATTCAGGCCATGGGGTTAGAGGTTTTCGGTGATATCAGCCATAAAATGAATAATGTGCTGGGAGTGGTTATCCCACAGCAGGTGAACGGAGACCAGGTTCGCAGCATGATGCTAAACGATTTTGGTATCGAAATCGGCACTTCCTTTGGTCCGCTGCACGGTAAAGTCTGGCGAATTGGCACCATGGGTTATAACGCCCGTAAGCAGTGTGTATTGCAGACGTTGACGGCACTTGAAGCGGTACTTAATCAGCTGAAATATAGCACGGTCCAGGGGGCGGCGATGCAGGCGGCCTGGGAGCATTATCAGACGGAAGGCAACCATGGATAACCGGATGAGTTCTGTCCAGTCACAGCAGGCAGGTCATCGTGTGATGACCCGCAGTGATGAACTGGCAGCCATTAGTGAAACACAGGGTCAGCTGACCCGTGTTTATTTGTCGCCGGAGCACCTGCGGGCCAATCAGCAGGTAGCTGAGTGGATGCAGGCGGCAGGTATGCGGACGTGGCAGGATGAAGTGGGAAATATTTGCGGCCGTTACGAAGGTCAGACCGCCGGTGCTCCGGCAATTCTGCTGGGCTCCCATCTGGATAGCGTCAGAAACGCCGGTCGTTATGATGGTCCGCTGGGGGTATTAACGGCCATTGAGACCGTCAGTTGGCTGAATCAGCAAAATATCCGTTTGCCGGTAGCTGTTGAAGTGGTTGGTTTTGCCGATGAAGAAGGCACCCGGTTTGGTATTACCTTGCTGGGGAGTCGAGGGATCACCGGGCGCTGGCCGGAATCCTGGGTGAGTCATCCCGATGCCGAAGGTATTACGGTCGCTCAGGCCATGCAGGCCTGTGGGCTGGATGCGGCTAAAATCGGTGGAGCAGCACGGCGACCTGAAGATATCGTTGCCTATCTGGAGTTGCATATTGAGCAGGGACCTTGCCTGGAAGATGCCGGACTGGCACTCGGGGTGGTGACGGCTATTAATGGAGCGAAGCGACTAAACTGTCGCTTTACCGGGCTTGCCGGACACGCCGGTACGGTTCCGATGACTCATCGTAAAGATGCCCTGGCGGCGGCGGCAGAATGGATGGTGTTTATCGAAAGCTGTACTCAACAGCGTGGTTCTCAGCTGGTGGCCACTGTGGGTACCATTTCCTGTGCACCCGGAGCCGTTAATGTGATTGCCGGTGAAGCAAATCTGTCGCTGGATATCCGTGGACCGCAGGATGAACCGCTGGCGGATCTGCTGGAAACGTTGCTGGAGCAGGGGAAGCAAATTGCCCTGCGTCGTGGATTACAGTTCAGTGCTGAAGAGTTCTATGGTATCCCGGCGACCGCCTGTGATAAACGGTTGCAACAGGCACTGACCGATGCGGTGACAGAAGTCCAGGGGAAATCGATGTTACTTCCCAGTGGGGCGGGGCATGATGCGATCGCGATTGCCGAATGTTGGCCGGTTGCCATGCTGTTTGTCCGCTGTGCCGGCGGTATCAGCCATCATCCTGATGAGTCGGTCACTGCAGATGATGTCGCGTTAGCAATCCGTGCCTACCTGCTGGCGATTCAGCAGGTGGCTGAGCAGTATAAGACTGTCGCCTGAGCTATCCACGATACGGAGAACGGTTATCAGATGAATATTGTTCAGTTTAATCAGCTTTCGCTATCTGAAGCCAAAGCTGCTATTGAGGCCTGTGTTGCAATAGAGAGCTGGCAGCAGCCACTGGTGGCAGCCAGACCCTTTGATTCAGTCTCTCAGTTGCTGGAAGTCGCCCGGGGCCTGACAGACCACTGGCAGCAGGCTGAACTCCTGCAGGCACTCAGTGCCCATCCGCGAATTGGGGAAAAAGCGACCGGTAGTCAGTCGCATGCTACGGCATCCCGTTCTGAGCAGTCCGCTGTACTCTCAGCGGATAGTCAGATAAAACAACAGATGGCGGAAGGAAATCGTGCCTATGAACAGCGGTTCGGTCGTATTTTTTTGATCAGGGCCAAAGGGCGCAGCCCGCAGGATATTCTGGCTTGCCTGGAGCAACGCCTGAATAATGATGACACCACCGAGATACAGGAAAGCATTCAGCAACTGCGTGAGATCACGTTATTGCGTTTGCAGGAGATCTTTTCATGAGCACAATCACTACCCATATTCTGGACACCGCGCTGGGAAAACCCGCCCGTGATGTCAGAATAACTCTGGAGCAGCAGTCACCTGAAGGCTGGTCACTGACAGGGCAGGGAAAAACGGACAATGACGGGCGACTGAAATCACTGACCACGGAACCGGTGACCCCGGGACATTACCGGCTGACGGCAGAAATTGGTGACTATTTTGCGGTAAGCGGACGTCAGTCTTTGTACCTCACCGCGCAGATCGATTTTTTGATCCCGGAAGCAGGCAGCTATTACCATCTGCCGTTTTTAATTACGCCGTGGTCATGGTCAACTTATCGCGGTAGCTGAGGTAAAATTTACGGCTGGCTGAGGAAAATCTCCCCGGTCAGCCGTCAGTGATTTTTATAAATCCACGGTAAAATCGTCAGCATCACGCCAGGCCGGGAAGCGCTCGCGATAGGCCTGTAGCTCATTCATTGACAGTACTGCCTGAGCAACCGCGGGTTGACTGGCCGGTAATGTCGCCAGAAAGTCACCTGTCGGGCTGATGATTCTGCTGTCACCACTGTAGCTGTGGTTGTTCGCGTCATCCCCGACACGGTTGCAGCCCATGACGTAAACCTGATTTTCGATAGCCCTGGCGAGCAGCAGTGCCTGCCAGTGTTGGCTGCGTGGTGCCGGCCAGCTGGCGATATACAGCGCCAGATCATAATCATTGCGGTTGCGGGAGAATACCGGGAAACGCAGGTCATAACAGACCTGTGGAAGAATCCTCCAGCCACGCCATTCAACGATCACTCGTTGCTTGCCGGCCTGATAATAGTGATGTTCATCCGCCATACGGAACAAGTGACGTTTATCATAACGATGAACCTCGCCTTCCGGGGTGACCAATAAAAAGCGGTTGACTGCACCTTCCGGAGTTTGTAGTGCGACACTGCCCCCCACCAGGGCCTGAAAACGGCTGGCCTGAGTATGTAACCATTCAATGACCACCGGCTCAGGCAGTGAACTTTTGGCCGCTTCCATGGCAAAACCGGTGGTGAACATTTCCGGCAGCAGAATCAAATCAGCTTCGGTAACTTCGTTCAGCGCCTGTTCAAAATGGCGAAAGTTAGCTTCACCATCCATCCATACCAGAGGTTGCTGCAACAGTGCGACTTTTAGATCTGACATAATTTCTCCGCAGCGGCCTGCAATGTGGATTCCTGTTTCGCAAAACAGAGCCGGACCAGCTTGTGAGGAAACTCACCGGCACAAAAAACCGATAACGGAATGGCCGCCACACCGACTTCTTTGGTCAGCCACAGACAGAAATTCACGTCATCCATGTCTGATATTGCACTGTAATCGAGTAACAGGAAGTAGGTCCCTTCACAAGGCAGAACTTTAAAACGACTATTCTGCAAAGCATTGGTCAGGAAATCCCGGCGACTGCGGTAGAATTCCGGTAATTCCAGATAATGCGCTGGCTCCTGACGCAGCATATCCGCCAATGCTAACTGAGCCGGGGTATTGACGGCAAACGTCAGGAACTGGTGAACCTTGCGAATTTCAGCCGAAATAGCGGCAGGAGCCACACAGTAGCCCACCTTCCAGCCCGTCATGTGGAATGTTTTACCAAATGACGATACCGCAATACCACGCTCACGTAATTGCGGGTGCTGTAGCAGGCTGACATGCCCGGCAGGTGCAAAGCAGATATGCTCATAAACTTCGTCACTCAGGACATAGATTTCCCGGGACTGAATTGCCTGCCAAAGGCTGGCAAAATCGCTGCTCTGCCAGACAGTGGCTGTTGGATTGTGCGGTGTGTTGAGGATCACTAACCGGGTCTTATCACTCAGTAACTGATCAAATGCCTGCCAGTCCGGATGAAATCCCGGCGGCTGCAATGCAATACGTTTCAGTATGCCTCCGGATAATTCTACAGCGGGTGCATAGCTGTCGTAGCTGGGATCGAAGCAGATCACTTCATCGCCAGGCCGCACCAGTGCGGTGATCGCCGCAAACAGGGCTTCGGTAGCACCCGCGGTGACCGTGATATCGGTATTCACATCCGGCGTGTAGTCATAGCAGCGGTGAGTTTTTTCAGCAATGGCTTCACGCAACGGCTGAGTCCCGGTCATCGGGGCATACTGGTTTGCTCCCTGGCTGACGTGCCAGGCCAGGCGCTGTTGCAGATACTCCGGGCCATCGAAATCAGGAAATCCCTGTGACAGGTTAATCGCGTTGTGTTGTTGTGCCAGGGCACTCATCTGACTGAAAATAGTGGTTCCCAGAGCAGGGAGCTTGCTTTCGGGAGTGAAGGTCTGCTGCGTCATTATTACTCTGCCTTATCTGCGGCTGTCCGGATGAAAGATTAATCACTGGTCAGTTATACCTTTATTGATGCCACTATAAACAGGATGGTAATATTTGGCAATCAAGACACTTAGATGGCTAAATAGTCATTTACGTTGCTGAACCTAAAAAAATAATGTCTGTTTTGCAGACCACAGGCAGCTATGCTGCGGAGGGTGAATGATTCGAGCAATTGTGACGGATATTGAAGGAACAACCAGTGATATCCGCTTTGTGCACCAGGTATTATTTCCGTATGCACGTCAGCATCTGGCGACATGGATTAATCAACACAGTGACCAGCCTGAAGTACTTCAGGCGCTTGAGGCTCTTAAAACAGAGATTGCCCAACCCTCGGCTGACAGAGAGCAACTGATTGCTGCTCTGTACCGGTTTATGGATGAAGATCGTAAATCTACCGCGCTGAAAGCATTACAGGGGATGATATGGCGGGAAGGTTATCTGAACGGCAGTTTTACCGGCCATTTATACCCGGATGTGCTGCCGGCACTGAGCCGCTGGCATCAGCTAGGGCTGGCACTTTATGTCTACTCCTCAGGTTCGGTCGCCGCACAAAAACTGTTATTTGGTTACAGTGATGCCGGTGATATCAATAGCCTGTTCAGTGGTTATTTTGATACACATGTGGGTGCCAAGCGGGAAGTGGAGTCTTACCGGAATATCGCACGTCAGTTGGGCATTGATGCAGGGCAGTTACTGTTTTTGTCCGACATCCGTCAGGAACTGGATGCGGCACAGCAGGCCGGTTGGAAAACGCGGCAGTTGATCCGCGACGATGCAGATAATGAAAGTGTTCACCTACAGGTGAGCAGTTTTGAGCAGATTAACCCGCAGGAGATCTGAGATGAGTGCTTTGACGATATTTACTGACAGCGATGCCAGCCAGCCAGTATGGCATAGTGAAGATGCTGCAGAAATTCATCACAAACTGGCGGAGAAGCATGTCCGGTTTGAACGCTGGGCAGCCGATCGTGATTTAGGGGATAATCCGACCCCCGATAGCGTGCTGCAGGCTTATCAGCATGAGATAGAAAAGCTGGTAGCAGAAAAAGGCTACCAGAGTTGGGATGTGATCAGCATGCGGGCTAACCATCCGGATAAGCAGGTACTTCGTGATAAGTTTTTGTCAGAGCATACTCATGGCGAAGATGAAGTGCGGTTCTTTGTCGAAGGTGAAGGGTTATTTTGTCTGCATCTCGACGGACATGTGTACCAGATCCTGTGTGTGAAGAATGATCTGATCTCGGTGCCAGCAGGGACGGCACACTGGTTCGATATGGGGTCAGAGCCCAATTTTACCGCGATCCGGATTTTCGATAATCCGGAAGGCTGGGTGGCCCGTTTCACCGGCGACAAAATTGCTGATAGTTATCCCCGTCTGGCCTGACCGGGGATAGGGGGGTTATTAACGGATGTTTGTTGGCCGGAATATGCCTTCAGCGACCTGTTGCGGAGTCACCACTCCACTGTCCAGTACCCAGCCGCTGATAAGGTTAGCCGGAGTGACATCAAACGCCGGATTATGTACCCGGGTATTTGCCGGGGCCCACTGTACCGCCCCGAAGCTGCCGGAAACTCCGGTAACTTCGGCTGCGGCACGCTGTTCAATCGGAATCTGTTTCCCTGTCGGGCAGTGGCGGTCCAGAGTGGTCTGAGGGGCGGCAACATAAAATGGAATCCCGTGATAACGGGCCAGTACCGCCAGACTGTAAGTGCCTATCTTATTCGCCACATCGCCGTTAGCGGCAATCCGGTCAGCTCCCACCCAGACAGCATCGACTTTACCTTCAGCCATGAGGGCTGCTGCCATACTGTCGGTGATTAACTGGCAGGGCACTCCGGCTTCCGATAGCTCCCACGCCGTCAGTCGGCCCCCTTGCAACAATGGCCGGGTCTCGCCCACCCAGACGTTCGCCACATTACCTTGCTGCCAGCCCCGCAGAATCACGCCGAGGGCGGTTCCTACCCCGGCTGTGGCCAGACCGCCAGTGTTACAGTGTGTCAGAAGTTGACTGCCGGGAGAGATCAGCGGCGCTCCGGCTGCGGCAATGTTGTCACATAACTGACGGTCTTCGTTGACCAGCCGCAGAGCTTCCTCTTCCATGGCAGTGACATACTGCTCAGCCGCCAGTGCCTGTGACATCCTGTCGAGGTTATTCATCAGATTAACCGCCGTCGGGCGTGCAGCCCGCAGAGTCTGTAATGATTCCTTCAGCTCATTGCGTGACATTCCCGCTCCGGCTTGTAAAGCCAGTAACAGTGATGCAGACAGACCAATCAGTGGCGCACCTCTGACCCGTAACGCATGAATATGCTCAACCAGCTGTGCAGTGGTATGGGCACTCAGCCAGTTTTTTTCCTGAGGCAAAGCCTGTTGGTCCAGTATGCACAACTGGTTACTGACAATTCTCAGGCTGGTGGTTTGCAGGTTTTGCATCATTATCATTTCCGGGTTGCTCAACGGGCTGTTAGTATGCCAATATGCGTGATGGATGTGTAGACGTCTGAACGGCTTAAAATAACAAGTTATCAGCAGAGAGGATACAGGCAATGTCGCAATATCGAACCTTCACCGCCACAGATGCTGTGGAATATGCCAGAAAATTTTCCGGTCTGGAACACCCGGAAACGCTGGTGGATGCGCTGGAGGTTGGCGATGGTAACCTGAATCTGGTGTTTAAAATTCTCGATCAGCAGGGGATCAGCCGTGTCATTGTCAAACAGGCTCTGCCCTATGTCCGCTGTGTTGGTGAGTCCTGGCCACTGACACTGGATCGTGCCCGGCTGGAGGCAGAGACACTGATCGAGCATTATCATTTTTGTCCTGAGCACACAGTAAATGTCACGCACTATGATCCGGAACTGGCGGTGATGGTGATGGAGGATCTTTCTGACTACCGAATCTGGCGTGGCGAATTAGTCCGGGGGCAGTATTATCCTCAGGCGGCAGCACAATTGGGGCATTATCTGGCCAGTGTATTGTTTTCTGGCTCCGACTTTGCCCTGCATGCTCACGAAAAGAAAGCGCGCGTAGCGCAGTTTATTAATCCGGAGATGTGTGAGATCACCGAAGATCTTTTCTTCAATGATCCTTACACAGAACATCCGAGAAATGATTACCCTGAGGATCTGGAGCCGTTAGTCGCTTCTTTACGCAACGATAGTGAGTTGCGTCTGAGAATTGCATCACTGAAATATACCTTCCTGACCCATGCCGAAGCGTTGTTACACGGGGATATTCACTCCGGCTCTATCTTCGTAACAGAAACGGGTCTGAAAGCTATCGACGCCGAATTTGGATATTACGGGCCGATGGGTTTTGATATGGGTACTGCTATCGGTAACCTATTACTGAACTACTGTGGTCTGCCGGGATTACTGCCTCCCGAAGAAGCGGTTGACGCCAGAGAACAACGTCTGGCAGATATTGTGACCCTGTGGCAAACCTTTAAAGCGGAGTTTTTATCCCGCTGCAAACAGAGCCGTGATATCGCTTTGGCGGTTCCCGGTTATGCGGAGCTGTTTATGCAGAAAGTCTGGCAGGATGCTATCGGATTTAGCGGGACAGAGCTTATCCGGCGCACAGTAGGAATGTCACATGTCGCGGATATAAGTGAAATCAGTGATGACAGGATGCGCACCGATTGTCTGCGTCATGCTATTACTCTGGGGCGTACCTTAATTCTTGCGGCAGATCAACTTCAGGATGCTGATGCTCTGGTGGCCCGTATCCGGCAGACTGCCGGATAAACGGATCCTGCCAGCGGCAGGATCCGTCTCAGTGATTCAGGCGGCTTTTCCCGGATGAGGATCACTGGTTGCGACTGATGTCTCACTTGCTGCGGCCAGTGCATCTGCAGCAAAGTCATCAACATTAATGGTCTGCAACCGGCTTACTTCTGCACGGCGTAATATTTCGGCCTCTTCACTGGTCAGCCATCCTTCTTTCAGACCTTCAGTTGCCAGCTCATTGAGCCGGACAAATTGCGTTTTTTTCTTCAACTGAGGGGATACTCTGTCCATCAGGTTTTCTGCCGCAATAATATCATTCAGTGCCTGTTCAGCCAGCCCTGCCGGGTTGTTTTCACTGGCTTCCAGGTACTGTCCCCGGCCCAGGCGTGAGCGCGTCTCTGAGGGGGTTTGCAGGAGTTGAGCCAGTTTGTGATCCAGCCGGTCAGTCGGCCCCTGGCTGTAACGGCCGGCAGGAAAGATGAACAGCCGTAATATTCCCGCCAGCCACCTTACCGGGAAATTACGCAACAATTCTTCGATGGCGGTATCTGCACGGTTAACGGCGTCACTGACTGCCCATTCCACCAGGGGCAAATCTTCCCGCTGACGTCCCTCATCATGAAAACGTTTCAGTGCCGCCGAAGCCAGATAGAGCTGACTCAGAATATCTCCCAGCCGCGCAGAGGTACGTTCACGGCGCTTCAGACTGCCCCCCAGGGCTGCCATGGCAATATCTGCCAGCAATGCCAGGTTGGCACTCAGACGGTTAAGTTGCTGATAGGCACTGCGGGTGGAATCACTGACCGGAGTACGACTACCTTTACCGTGAGTGATCCCCAGCCACAAACTGCACAGCAGATTAGCGGCTACGTGGCCGATGTGCCTGAACAGCGCATCATCAAACCCGTTCAAATCCTTCTGTTGAGCGGCAGTGATCTCTTTTAACAGGAAGGGGTGACAACGAATAGCTCCCTGTCCAAAGATAATCATGCTGCGGGTCAGAATATTTGCCCCTTCTACGGTAATTGCGATCGGCGCTCCCTGATAGGCCCGGGCAAGGAAATTACTTTTGCCCAGCATAATCCCTTTACCCCCAGCGATGTCCATGGCGTCGATAATGCTGCGCTGGCCACGGTCGGTACAGTGATATTTGACGATAGCGGATAACACGGCAGGTTTTTCCCCGGCCACAATACCGTAAGTAATCAGTGATGCTGCGGCGTCCATTACATAGCTGTTACCTGCAATACGAGCCAGCGGTTCTTCAATTCCCTCCATTTTTCCAATGGGAATACGGAACTGGCGACGAATTCGTGCATAAGCACCCGTTGCCAGGGCAATGGTTTTCAGACTGCCGGTCGAGTTTGAAGGCAGTGTGATTCCCCGTCCAACAGCCAGGCATTCAACCAGCATCCGCCATCCCTGACCCGCCATTTTCGGACCACCAATGATGTAATCGAGTGGAACAAAGATATCTTTGCCGCGGGTTGGACCGTTCTGGAAAGGGATATTCAGCGGGAAATGACGACGACCAATTTCCACGCCAGGGGTCGCGACCGGAATGAGGGCACAGGTAATACCGGGACTGGTGTTCTCACCCAAAAGATGCTCCGGATCGTACAGTTTGAAAGCCAGACCCAGTACTGTGGCAATGGGCGCCAGGGTGATATAGCGTTTGTTCCAGGTCAGGCGCATACCAACCACCTGTTTCCCCTGCCATTCGCCATAACAGACCACACCGATATCGGGTATTGCACCAGCATCTGAACCTGCTTCAGGACTGGTCAAAGCAAAGCAGGGAATCTCTTCACCACGTGCCAGTCGTGGCAGGTAATGCTGCTTTTGTTCATCCGTTCCGTAATGTTGCAGCAATTCGCCCGGACCAAGGGAGTTAGGTACCCCGACAGTAATTGCCAGAATACCGGAGACCCCGGCCAGTTTCTGTAATACCAGAGACTGTGCATAGGCAGAAAATTCCAGGCCGCCATACTCTTTCTTAATGATCATGGCAAAGAAGCGGTGATCTTTCAGATACTGCCAAAGTTCAGGCGGTAGATCGGCCAGTTCATGACTGATTTGAAAATCGCAAGCCATACGACAAGCTTCGGTGACCGGACCGTCCAGAAAAGCCTGCTCTTCCGGGCTAAGTTGCGGTTGACGGTAACTGTGGAGTTTCTGCCAGTCCGGACGGCCACTGAATAAATCGCCTTCCCACCAGGTCGTTCCTGCATCGATGGCTTCTTTTTCAGTGGTTGACATTGCCGGCATTACTTTGCTGAACCTGTTCATCACCGCCCGGCTGATCAGTGGCTGACGCAAGGCTGGCACATTAAGAATCAGCAGAATAAGGAACACAGGTAACAATACCCATGCATTCCAGATTCCGGACAGGGCCAGGATCACCCCGAAGGCAGCCAGAATCAGGCTGGAAGTTTGCAATGTCAGGCGCAGGCCGATAAGCACGGCAATCAGCACCAGGGTGGCGAGTATACTGAGTATGATCATAGTAAACTGCTCCATTTAAGGTAAGAGGTCTGACCTGTTATCATTATGGTGTAATTTAGCTGGAATCATTTATCAATAAGTTTACATAATAATTACAACCCATCTCACAGAATCCCTGCTCACCGACAGCATTTTGCTGACAGGCGCGACCGGGATAACAATCTGAGCAGGATAACCCTGTCACGGGCTTGCACTGCCCGATGATTGGGCTAAACTGGCGGCGTTAATTTTCCGATCAAGGACATCCCCTATGTACCAGGATATTATTCGTTCAGAATTGAATGAAGCAGCAGAAACGCTTAACAACTTCCTGAAAGATGAAAACAATATTCAGGCTATTCAGCAGGCAGCGGTGTTGCTGGCCGACAGTTTTAAAGCCGGAGGAAAAGTACTGTCCTGTGGCAACGGTGGTTCCCATTGTGATGCTATGCATTTCGCCGAGGAATTAACGGGTCGTTACCGGGATAACCGCCCGGCATACCCGGCGATTGCGATTTCGGATGTCAGCCATATCTCCTGTGTCAGTAATGACTATGGCTATGACCATGTTTTCTCACGCTATATTGAAGGTGTGGGGCGTGCAGGGGATGTTCTGTTGGGTATTTCCACGTCGGGAAATTCGGCTAATATTATTAAAGCCATTGAAGCAGCACGTGCTCAGGGGATGAAAGTGATCACTCTGACAGGAAAAGATGGCGGTCAGATGGACGGTAGTGCGGATGTTGAAATTCGTGTACCTCATTTTGGTTTCGCCGATCGCATTCAGGAAATTCATATTAAAGTTATCCATATTTTGATCCTGCTGATAGAAAAAGAGATGGCGAAATAATCATATCCTGCCCCACCTGCTGAAATACTCCACCTGGCTGCCTCTGACGACTTGCCAGAGGATGGCCTGCATGCTATCTCTTTACTTATCTGCTGCATATAGCGCCTGATGACGGGAATTTAACGAGGTTTTAACTGATGTGTGAACTGCTCGGGATGAGCGCCAATGTGCCGACCGATATCTGTTTCAGTTTTACCGGGCTGGTTCAGCGCGGTGGGGGGACCGGACCGCATAAAGATGGCTGGGGTATTACTTTCTATGAAGGAAAGGGATGCCGGACGTTTAAAGATCCTCTGCCGAGTATTGATTCGCCGATTGCCAGCCTGGTCCGTGATTATCCCATTAAATCTCATTCGGTGATTGCTCATATTCGTCAGGCTAATCGCGGTATAGTCTCGCTGGAAAATACTCACCCGTTTACCCGTGAACTTTGGGGACGTCACTGGACTTATGCGCATAACGGACAACTCAACGGATACCAGAAACTGGATAGCGGAAATTATCGTCCGGTCGGTGAAACCGACAGTGAAAAGGCATTTTGTTGGATCCTGCATAAACTTGCGACCCGTTATCCGCGTACGCCGGGGAACTGGCCGGCGGTTTTCAGGTATATCGCGACTCTGGCTGCTGAGCTACAGCAAATGGGGGTCTTTAATATGCTGCTGTCGGACGGGCGCTATCTGATGGCTTACTGCTCGACCAATCTGCACTGGATCACCCGCAGAGCCCCGTTTGGCAAAGCGACTCTTCTTGATCAGGATGTTGAAATTGATTTTCAGCAACAGACAACTCCGAACGATGTGGTGACGGTGGTAGCCACTCAGCCATTAACGGGGAATGAAACCTGGCACAAAATTGCGCCAGGTGAATGGCAGTTATTTTGTCTGGGTGAGCGCCAGGAAGGTCTTTGAAGCATTCTCTGAGCTGTTGCTGAACGGGTTCTGATTCAGAACATATTGCCCGTTATTAACGGTTACGTTCGGCGGCTGCTTATACTTCAGAAAATAGTCATACCCTGGTTTCAGCTGCTTCCAGAAACCGATGTAAGCCGAATCCCGGTGGCGTAGCATATTGCTGTCGGTCATCCGGAACGGAAAAATGTTCACCTCAACCTGAGACTGGCCATTTCGCAGTGCAGCATTCACATAGGTATAGATTTGATCCATATAGGCATTCGTCATGGCATAACAGCCAATGGATACACAGTTACCATGAATCATCAGATAGTTACCGCTGTATCCATTCTCACGATCATACTGGTTTGGGAAACCAATATTAATGGCGCGGTAGAAATGGCTGTCAGGTTTTAACTGATTAAGCCTGACGGAATAGAATCCTTCAGGGCTTTTAAAATCACCCTCGACTCGTTTCGGCCCAAGACCTCCGGAAAAATCACAGATACGAAAACTGTTCAGCAACCGGTATTCATTGCCGATTTTTCCGTACAGATCGAGCGTACGTTCTTGTTTAAAGATCTGAATAAATACCGGGGTACCCAGCAATTGTTGTTTTAGTTCTTTACTGACGGGTTGCTGTGGAGAGACCGGAGTCTCAAACATCGCCAGACAATAGGCCGGGATTAAAAGCATCGCAAGAAAAAGTGCGATTTTACGCATGCTGCTACCTTGAACAAAGAGTGAGAGAATACTGTCTTTTATACCATCGCTACGGATTAATCTGACATCGCGGTGGTTTAGCGAAACATTAGCATTGTCAGCAGTTTTATCAAGCAACAGACGCATATATTTGTTCCAATAGTTGGGTCTGTCAGATTTCTGACGCTGTTTAAAAAGCAGACAGGTACACAGACACTCAATAGTTGAAATTTTAACTGAACATTTATACAGTGGTCACTCTGTTTTTAGCGGGGTCTGAAGGATGCGTAAAATCATTCATGTCGATATGGACTGTTTTTATGCAGCCGTGGAAATGCGCGATAATCCATCACTGCAGGATATTCCTCTGGCGATAGGTGGCAGCCGGGAACGCCGCGGGGTGATTAGCACGGCTAATTATCCGGCCAGAAAATTCGGGGTCAGGAGTGCCATGCCGACGGCAACAGCCCTTAGGCTATGTCCGCACTTAACCTTGCTCCCCGGCCGTTTTGATGTTTATAAACAGGTTTCTGAACATATCCGACAAATTTTTGCCCGCTATACCTCACTGATTGAACCGCTCTCTCTCGATGAAGCCTATCTTGATGTCAGTGACTGTACACAGTTTCATGGTTCGGCGACCCTGATTGCCAGGGATATTCGCCTGGCCATCTGGCAGGAATTACGGCTCACTGCTTCTGCCGGAGTCGCGCCGATTAAGTTCCTGGCCAAAATCGCTTCTGATCTGAATAAACCCAATGGCCAGTTCGTCATTACTCCCGACGCAATGGATAGTTTTATCTGTCAGTTGCCGCTGGAGAAAATTCCGGGAGTAGGGCAGGTATCAGCCAAAAAGCTGGCAGATATGGGGCTGAAAACCTGTGCGGATGTCAGGCAGGCGGAGCTGTCGTTGTTGCTGAAAAGTTTTGGTAAATTTGGACGGGTCCTTTGGGAGCGCAGCCATGGGATTGATGAGCGGAATATTATTGCTGACCGGCAGCGCAAATCGGTAGGAGTAGAAACGACACTGGAGAAAGATATCGATCGTTGGGAGCAGTGTCTTGAAGTTCTGGAATTACTCTATCCTGAACTGGAGCGTCGTCTGAGAAAAGTTCGCCCTGATTTACGCATTTCCCGGCAAGGGGTGAAATTTAAATTTTCTGATTTTCAGCAAACCAGCCGTGAGCATGTCTGGCAGGTACTGAATAAACAGGATTTACTGGCGATTGCGAGGGAGAGTTGGGATGAACGGCGAGCAGGCAGAGGGGTCCGACTGGTGGGACTGCAGGTGACGCTACCTGACCCTTATGCCGAGCGGCAGCTGCTGTTAGGACTGTAATTATTTATCGACTCCAGGCCGGCACTGATATCAGGTGCCGGCCCGGGGTAGGTTATGCCTGACGTCCCCGGAAATAGGTCAGTGCCAGCGCCAGAGCCAGTACCAGCCCTTTGATTATGTCCATCGCATAATAGGGCACAGATAACATCACCAGACCATTTTGCAGTACACCCAGAATAATGGCACCAATCAGTGTGCCGAGGGCATTGGGTTTTCCTGATCCGGCCAGTGATAAGCCAATCCATGCGGCGGCGACGGCATCCATCAGATAACCACTTCCGGCATTCACCTGTGATGAACCGATACGGGAAGCCAGTAAAATACCCCCAAGCCCGGCAAGCAATGACGCCAGAAGGTAGGCGGCAACACGATAACGGGTGGTACGGATGCCGGAAAGGCGTGCGGCTTCGGGGTTACCTCCCAGTGCATACATCCGGCGGCCGTGTTTAGTGAGTGACAGGCCAATCTGGGCAATCACCGTCACAACCAGCATGATGATCACAATGCCTGGAATTTCACCCAGTACGCTGAAGTTTGCCGGGATAATGCCTTCAGCCATATCTCCGCTTGGCATTACCATATTTTGAGTGATGGAACCGCCATAGCTGTATGTCATGGCGACTCCCTGCACCACGAATAATGTGGCCAGAGTTGCCAGCATATCCGGAATGCGCAGGACCACAATCAGAAAGCTGTTAAATAGCCCGACCAGCAGACACAAAGCCAGTGTGATAAGGATGGCTGTGGTAGTACCGTAGCCGTGCCAGACAAACATTGAAATCACCAGAGCATTGGCTAATGATGCCGTGGAACCCACCGACAGATCAAACCCGCCAACGGTCAGTGAAACCGCTACCGCCATGGCAATGACTGTGACAATCGCGATGGAGCGTAAAATGTTCAGCAGGTTATCAGGCTCCAGGAATCCGTTGGCTGTCAGACCGAAGCCAGCCAACAGGATAACCATGGTGAGTAACATTCCCCATTTGTACAGGAAATCAAAAAACCGCTGGTGCCAGTGGGTTGTTGAAGCGGGTGAATTAGGGGTGCTGCTCACGCAGGAGTTCCTCCGGTTGAATAAAGTAACAGTGTTTCTTCACTGGCATGTTTGCCCTCCAGTTCGGCGACGATCCTGCCGTCCCAGAGAACACAGATTCGGTCACATAATCCGACCAGTTCGGCAAATTCGCCGGAAGCATAGATTATCCCTTTGCCTTCTCTGGCAAGCTGATCGACTAACCAGAAAAGATCAGATTTGGCTTTAACATCGACACCTTTTGTCGGTTCATCGAAAATCAGGATGTCAGACTCACTGGCCAGCCATTTACCGATGGCAACCTTTTGCTGATTTCCTCCGGACAGCCGTCGTAATATCTGCTGAGGGCCCCTGCTTTTCACGGCAAGTTTGCTGATAATCTGTTGTGCCCATTGTACTGACTGTTTTACGCTGAAAAATCCATGAGAAGAAAAGCGATCGTCTGCACTGACCGACAGATTCATTGCCACCGATTCATCAATAAAAATACCTTCTTTTCGGCGCTCCTCGGGTACCAGGGCAATGCCCGCGGCAACAGAATCGGCGGGGGAACGGGGTTTCCAGGGTTTCCCGTGTAATTGTGCGCGGGTCAGTTTGCTTTTGGATGCACCAAACAGGGCTTTACACAATTCTGTCTTGCCCGCTCCGGCAAGTCCTGCAATACCGAGTATTTCACCCTTATACAGTGTCAGACTGATATCCTGTAACAGGTTTTTGTCGTGTAATCCTTCCACACTCAGCAACTGTTGTGTGGAAGGAGCCGGGCGCGGCGGCGGATACAGATCGTTTAGTGTATGGCCTATCATTTTCTCAACAATCTGTTCGCCGCTCAGTGCATCCATTCTGGTGGTTTCAATCAGTTTCCCGTCACGCAATACGGTCAGTTGATCGCAGATAGTTTTTAATTCATGAATACGATGGGAAATAAATACAACACCGATCCCTTGTTGCTGGAGGTGTCGTACCACTCTGAACAGTTGCTCACTTTCATTTTGATCCAGTGGGGCTGTAGGTTCATCAAGGATCAGGAAACGACACCGATGAGACAAAGCGCGGGCCAGCAGGATTTGTTGTTTTTCTGCCAGTGAGCATCGTTCTGCTGGCTGACGCAAATCGAGGGAAACATTGAGTTGTTTTAACAACGCTGCGGCCTGACGGTATATTTCTCCCCAACGACAGATCTGTCCCGGAGCCGCCAGGTTATCCAGCATGATATTTTCAGCCACGCTGAGTGTCGGGATTAGGCCATTATCCACTTCCTGCTGAACCAGATGAATTCCCGCCTGCTTAGCCTGCAGTGGTGTACGGATATTCAATGGCTGACCATCCAGCAATATCTCCCCCTGATAATGGGAATGTGCACCAGATAACACTGCCATCAGCGTTGATTTACCGGCGCCATTGGCACCTGTCAGGGCATGTACCGAATGGCCTTCCAGGAGGAAATTAACATTATCCAGCGCGGCGAATCCGGCAAAATTAATCGATATATTGCGCATTTCGAGGCGGTGAGCATCGGCCATAATTTATCCATTCACAGCTAAGTAATGACTACAGGGTTTCTGTCTGAAACCAGAGCTTCCTGAGAGACAGGCAGCATAAGCTATCACAAAAGAAGTTTAGCCATCCAGAAGTCCGAAAATAAGGTTTGGATTATCTATTAATGAAGGAATTTTTAGCATCTAAATTCATATTTTTGACTATTATTGGTGAAAGATTCGATGCTGAGAAATTTTAATAGGAGGAGCTTATCGGTTATATTTTCTTGTGAATATTTAATACCGACATAACATCTCTGTTTGCACAAGAGAGTATTCCCCACAGAAAGGAGAAGGTTGTGGTTACAGTAACGGATCTCATTTGAGCAACGTAGTGCATGAGTGTGGCCAGGCAGATACAGCGAAACGCTGACAAAAAAGCCAGAGTGGGGCTCTGGCTTTCGTTCAGTCCCGAATATTCGGGAGTAACCGCAGTGCGGACAATTATTTTACCGGAATTTCTTTTAACAGGCCGGTCAGTAATTGCCAGTATAAACCGACACTTCCTATATGAACCTGTTCATCCGGAGAGTGAGGGCCGGTAATGGTTGGACCGATCGAGACCATATCTAAATGTGGATAAGGTTTTTTGAATAATCCGCATTCCAGACCGGCATGGATCACCTGAATATCAGGCAGTTTACCGAACAATTGCTGATAAATTTCCCGGGTCTTTGCCATGATTGGCGAGTTTTTATCCGGCTCCCAGCCAGGATAACTACCCGATGCCAGCGTTTTGGCTCCAGCCAGACTGCCCAGCGAGGTCAGGGTATCGACCACATACTCTTTGCCACTGTCGATAAGCGAGCGTACCAGACTCATGATTTCGGCAGTATCATCACTGAGTGTAACCACGCCGACATTCAGAGAGGTTTCTACTACGCCGACAGCAACATCTGAATTACGAATCACCCCGTTAGGGATTGCATTCAGTAAGTGCAGAAAAGTGTCACGGCTGGCGGCGGTTAATGCCGGTTGTGCTGGGGTGGCTGCCTCGGTCACTAACACAACATTTTCGTCTTTCGGGCCAGCTTCGTTTCTTAGCAACTGTTGATAATCGCTGACGGACCTATCGAAGAGTGAACGATCTTTCTGACTGACAGCCAGGGTGGCAAAGGCTTCACGAGGAATGGCATTGCGTAAAGTACCACCGTTAAAGTCAATCAATTGCAGATCGACTTTTTTACTCACGCTAACCAGAAAGCGGGCCAGTAGTTTATTCGCGTTGCCCAGCCCCATATGAATATTTGCACCGGAGTGGCCACCGCGTAACCCTTTTAACGTCAGTTTTAGCGGTTCATAACCTGCGGTTACCGCTTCACGTTGTATAGGCAGTTCTGTCACGCAGTCGATGCCTCCGGCACATCCCATATAGATCTCACCTTCTTCTTCCGAATCGGTGTTGATCAGAATATCGGCCTGAAGCCAGTCAGACTGTAAGCCGAATGCACCATCCATTCCGGCTTCCTCCGTCATGGTGAGCAGCACTTCGAGAGGACCGTGTGCCACATTATCGTCGGCCAGCACGGCCAGGGCGGAGGCCATTCCAATCCCATTGTCTGCCCCCAGAGTGGTGCCGCGGGCTTTCAGCCACTCACCGTCCACATAAGGGCGGATTGGGTCAGTGGTAAAATCATGAACAGTGTCATTATTTTTTTGCGGTACCATATCCAGATGGGCCTGCAGGGCGACGGGTGTCCGGTTTTCCATGCCAGGGGTCGCCGGTTTACGAATCAGAATATTTCCGGCGTTATCCCGTTCACACCATAATCCCTGCTCTCTGGACCAGTTCATAATATGCTGTGCTAAGGCTTCTTCATGATATGAAGGATGTGGAATAGAACAGATTTTCGCGAATATATCCCACAAAGGCTGTGGAGAAAGCTGAGACAGTTCAGACACAATTACTCTCCTGTAACGTTGCGGGTCAGGTCTGCCCGGGTTTACATTGGTCTGGCAGAGTACGGAAACTTCTCTGCCGGCATGGCCTGAGAATACCATCGTTTGCTGACCGGCGGGGAAATTGAGGAGTAAAAAAAGCCCCTGGAGGTAGCTGGTGCTGGTTTTTAGTGCTGCATATCCTTATAATCTCGCGCAAACTTTTTACCCTTGCACTTAATTTAGGTCATCTGTATTGGCCGGGACTCCTTTAAATGAGCGAAAAATACGTCGTCACCTGGGATATGTTACAAATCCATGCCCGTAATCTCGCCCGGCGTTTACTGCCGGTGGAACAGTGGACAGGTATCATTGCTGTCAGCCGTGGTGGGCTGGTACCCGCTGCACTGCTGGCCCGTGAATTAGGGATCCGTCACGTTGATACAGTCTGTATCTCCAGTTACGATCATGACCATCAACGTGATATGAAAGTTGTTAAACGCGCAGAAGGTGATGGCGAAGGCTTTATTGTTATCGATGATTTAGTCGATACCGGCGGTACCGCGAAAGCCATTCGCGATATGTATCCTAAAGCGCATTTCGTTACCATTTTTGCTAAGCCTGCTGGCCGGCCTCTGGTGGATGACTACGTGATCGATATTCCACAGAATACCTGGATCGAGCAGCCCTGGGATATGGGAGTGGCTTACGTACCACCCATCGTTAAAGACTAATATTGCCTGGCAGCATCCTGAATTTTAAGGATGCTGCTTTTTGTTTTCCGTCATCGCCTCGTCGTATTCTCTCAGGTACACTACTTCATTATTTTCCGCCCACGGAGCTGTGGCTATGCCGGAGAAAAATCTTAGTGAAGAGCTGTTTAAGCCCCGATTTGAACACCCTGAAACCTCATCCTTAGTCCGCCATATTGCGACGAATTCGGCAGGTTCGTCCTCTGTCATGTCGGCTAAATCACCACAACGTTGGTACCGGACACTCACGCCACTGGTCTGGAACTGGCGAGGAGTGCCGGCTATTGAAATCAATGAGGTGCTTTCCCGGGTGGCGGCGAGTTCTCTTGCCCGAACTAACGAACAACAACTGGATACCGTTCGTGGATACCGTAATGGTAACTGGATTTATGAGTGGTCAGTCCAGGCTGCCCGCTGGCAGCAACTGGCACAGCAGCAACGGGACCCGGCTTCGGCAGGTAAATACTGGTTGCATGCCGCGAATTTATTCAGCGTGGCAGCCTACCCCCATTTAAATGGTGACGAACTGGCAGATCAGGCACAAGTTCTGGCTTACCGAGCCTATGAACAGGCGACGGGATTTTTATCGGGTGAACTGAAATCTCTCAGTTTCAAATTGGAAGACGGTAAAACCGTTAACGCTTTTTTGCATATGCCCGAACAGGTAAAACCCCCTTATCCGGTCGTCATGCTGTGTGGTGGGTTGGATACACTCCAGCTTGACCATTTCCGGTTATTTCATGACTATCTGGCGCCCCGGGGGTTGGCGATGCTCACCCTGGATATGCCATCGGTCGGCTACAGTTCCCGCTGGCGTCTGACTCAGGATACCAGCATGTTGCATCAGCAGGTACTCAGGCAACTGAGCGATGTTCCATGGATTGACCACCGACGGGTGGGGGTCTGGGGCCACCGCTTTGGGGCGAATGTCGCCGTCAGGCTGGCATATCTGGAAATTCCAAGGTTGCGTGCCGTGGCCTGTCAGGAACCTATTGTACATGGTTTACTGACGGATCCTTCGTTACAGCAAGCCGTGCCTGATATGTTTCTGGATATTCTGGCCAGCCGTCTCGGGAAAGCAACCCGTAGCGATGCGACACTGTCTACGGAAATGAATGCTTATTCACTGAAAACCCAGGGCTTACTCGGCAGGCGTACTCCGGTACCTATGTTATCGGCATGTCAGAAGAATAATCTCTATAGCCCTGCCGAAGATTCTGAACTGATCTGTAACTCTTCGGCTAAGGGGAAATTAGTCTGGATTGCCGATAAACCGGTAATGAAATCTTTTCAACGTACGACGACAGAGATCAGTGACTGGCTGGCCGCGCTGTTAAAAAGATAAGTTGCGATTATTGACAGCTTTGTTAAAAATTGACTCATCTTATAACGGAGGTGAAGTCATGGCATTACCTGGCGGACAACTGAGAGGACGTCTTTTAAAGCGTTTTAACGAACTGGGGCCTTATCTCAGGGAAAACCAATGCGGGGCGGAGAACTTTTTTTTCGATTGCCTTGCTGTCTGTGTGAATGTCAAACCGGCACCTGAAAATCGTGAGTTTTGGGGCTGGTGGCTGACATTAGAAGCACAGGATGATCATTTTACTTACCAGTATGCTTACGGGTTATTTGACAAAGAAGGCGACTGGCAGGAAACCGTGATAAAGAAAGCGGAAGATAAGGACGGTGTGGAACAGACTTTACAAAAGTTTTTTCCCCGTCTTGAGGCTCTGCTCACTCAGCTCAATATTGAGCTAAAACCCGCGGCAGGGGCAGAAAAATTCGTTCAGCATTCTGAGTAAACATGTGCAGGGCAGAGTTTGTACTGCCCTGCATCCGTGTGTCTCCTTTCTGTTCTGGTATAGCGTTTCGCCTATACTTTTGTCCATGAAAGTCCCTGCTGGACAAAGCCTCTTTGTTGGCTGAAGTCACTGCCCGTGATTGTAATGTTCAGCGTATCGACATTTCTTTTAAGCATGTTTATACCCCTTTGCTTGCCCAAACTTAATCAATGTGGATTCATGTGGCCGGTGAGTCGTGGCAGTGTTTTCTCCGGAGTCAGGACTGACCTGTAGAGTTTAACTCCGGGTTTAACCAGGCATTAGTTAATGCTATTCCGGAAATGTTTCACGGGGCAGGGCCGCCCATCCGCTCTTATAGTGGTTTTAGCGCAGTAGCAGGTGCATTAATATAACGCCTGTTTTGTGCGGCCAAAACGTCTGCCTCTGCCCGCAGAACGGATAAATATTTTTATCTTTGGTTAGTTACTGAATAAGGGTTGGATTCACGCCCGACACCTGCTAAAAGGAAGGTTTGTTTATTGGTTAAATGGCAGGAAATATGAGTGGCAGTCAGACCCTGGTGGTCAAATTGGGAACCAGCGTACTGACCGGTGGATCTCGCCGGTTAAATCGTGCGCATATTGTAGAACTGGTAAGACAATGTGCTCAGGCCATTGATGCCGGACACCGGATTGTTATTGTGACCTCTGGCGCGATTGCCGCAGGACGTGAACATCTGGGTTACCCCGAACTGCCCCCCACCATTGCCTCTAAACAACTGCTGGCCGCAGTAGGTCAGAGCCAGCTGATTCAGTTATGGGAACAGTTATTTGGCATCTATGGTTTGCATGTCGGACAGATGTTGCTGACCCGCGCCGATATGGAAGACAGAGAACGTTTTCTGAATGCCCGGGATATGTTACATGCGCTGCTGGATAACCGGATTATCCCGGTGATCAATGAAAATGATGCGGTAGCCACCGCAGAAATAAAAGTCGGAGATAATGATAATTTATCCGCACTGGCCGCCATTTTGTCAGGTGCCGATAAATTACTTCTGCTGACCGACCAGCAGGGCCTGTTTACCGCAGATCCTCGCAGTAACCCGGAAGCTAAGCTGATCACCGATGTGCATGTGATTGATGATGAGCTACGAATGATTGCGGGTGGCAGTGTCTCTGGTCTGGGTACCGGCGGAATGGCGACCAAGTTGCAGGCGGCTGATGTGGCGTGTCGCGCGGGTATTGATGTGATTATAGCCAGCGGCAACCAGCCAGTATTAATTAATGAGGTGCTGAACGGGCATCCGGCTGGCACCTTATTCCATGCGCAGAAAAACCGCCTGGAAAACCGTAAGCATTGGATCTTCGGAGCTCCTCCTGCCGGTTCAATTACCATCGATGACGGAGCTCTGAATGCGTTACTGGAACGGGGAAGTTCTCTGTTACCCAAAGGTATTCGTCATATTCAGGGCGATTTTTCCCGCGGCGAAGTGATTTCAATCCGCAGCCTGCAAGGCAGGGATATTGCTCATGGGGTTTCGCGTTATAACAGTGATGCATTACGGATGATTGCAGGGCATCATAGTCAGCAAATCAGTGAAATTCTGGGTTATGAATACGGTTCAGTCGCGGTACACCGTGACGACATGATTGTCAGTTAAGGAATTATCATGCTTGAGACTATGGGTAAAGCCGCGCGGGCTGCGTCATACCAACTCTCTGTGCTTAGCACAGAACAAAAAAATCAGGTTTTGTTGACCATTGCCAGTCAATTGGAGCAGGACTCAGAGGCTATTCTGCGGGCCAATGCCGAAGATGTTGCTGAAGCCAGGGTTAACGGAATGGGTGATGCTCTGCTGGACCGTTTAACACTGACACCGGAACGCCTGAAGGGGATTGCCGATGATGTGCGTCAGGTCTGCAACCTGGCAGACCCGGTTGGACAACTGATTGACGGCGGCCTGTTGGACAGTGGCCTGCGTATTGAACGTCGTCGCGTCCCGTTAGGAGTCATCGGCGTTATTTATGAAGCCCGGCCAAATGTCACCGTAGACGTTGCCTCATTATGCCTTAAGACGGGTAATGCGGTCATTTTACGCGGGGGTAAGGAGACGGTCAGAACGAATGCCATGACAGTCAGTGTCATCCAGCAAGCGCTGGCGGAACATGGTCTTCCAAAAGCGGCAATCCAGGCGATTGATAATCCTGATCGTCAACTGGTGACAGAAATGCTGAAACTGGACCGCTATATTGACATGTTGATCCCGCGGGGCGGGGCTGGTCTGCATAAACTTTGTCGTGAGCAATCAACGATTCCGGTAATTACCGGAGGAATCGGTGTTTGTCATCTGTATATCGATGAAACGATGGAAACTGATGCGGCACTCGATGTTATTGTCAATGCTAAAAAACAGCGCCCGAGTGCCTGTAACTCACTGGAGACGTTGCTCATTCATCAGGATATTACGGCAGAGTTTCTGCCGAAATTCTGCCGCAGGATGGCAGAAGAGCAAATTATCTTACATGCTGACCAGAATATTCTGTCACAGGTTCGACATTTTCAACCAGACGCCGTCGCGGTCTCAGAAGGTGATTATGACGATGAATGGCTGTCACTGGATTTGAATATTAAGCAGGTCGCTGGCCTGGATGATGCCGTCAGCCATATCCGTGAGCACGGTACGCAGCATTCTGACGGTATTCTTACCCGCAACCTGAAAAATGCCAATGACTTTGTGAATAAAGTCGATTCATCGGCGGTATATGTTAATGCCAGTACTCGTTTTACTGATGGCGGGCAGTTCGGCCTGGGCGCAGAGGTGGCAGTCAGTACTCAGAAACTGCATGCCCGTGGTCCCATGGGACTGGAAGCACTGACCACTTATAAATGGATTGCCTGGGGTGATGATACCCTTCGCCGGTAATCTGTGACCCTTCCTGCCATCAGGCCGGGAGGGTCTCTGTTATGACTGCTATGACAACATTTCTCTCCTCAGATCTGCGTTAAGTTTCCTTTCGACAGCCTCGTTAAAAAAGTTATTTTAGCCTGCGAATTATCATTAATTTCAACGTATTGTAAGGATTGCGTTAAGGAAATTAGCCGGTGTAATGACTGCTCACACTCCAGCCGGTTAAACCAGGAATTATCTTCATAAAATGCTCACAGGCCTTATCCATAATTACCCGCATATCATCTGTGAGGAACATAACAATGAAACGTACCACAATGGCTTTATTAACCACCTTACTCATTACCAACGGTGTCAGTATTTCTTCAGCAATGGCTGCACCTGGTGATGACCAGGGCCGTCCGGTGCCACATCAGCAAAATGATCACCAGGGACAGGGGCCACAGGGTCAGGAGCGAGGGCCCCTGCATCAAGGTGGACAGAATCGTCCACAACAGGCGGATAACCGCGATCGTGGGCAGCCAAATCGTCAGCAGGTGTCACGATTCGCATTTCACGGCAATGATTTCCGCAGAGGCCATCCAGCCCCCGAGAGCTATCGTGGCGCTCAGTACCGTGTCGATGACTGGCGTGCCCGTGGCTTATCTCAGCCACCCCGGGGACATTACTGGGCAAATATTAACGGCAACTATGTACTGATGGCTGCAGCCACCGGGATTATCACATCGATTATTCTAAACGGTGTGCTGTCGCATTAACCGACAGGCCCCTGAAGTCATGATTTTCCGGAGGAGAAAGATGAAAAAGTCACGGATAGCGATACTGACCTCTGCTGTGATGTTAGTCAGCGTGATATCTTCTGTCCCTGCCAGTGCAGATGACCATGGACAGTGGGATCAACGGGGAGGGGGGCATCATCAGGAGGGGGGGCGTGGTCCACAAGGCGGGCCTCATGGATGGCCTGGCGGTGGCTTTCATGGCGATCATGGAGGTGGCTTTCATGGTGGTCCGCACGGCGGACCTCACTGGCAGGGCGGTGGGCCGGGTCGTGGCAATTCCTTTGCCTGGCAGGGACATCGTTTCGAACCCGGACGTCGTTTCCCGCATGAGTACCGCGGCCCGCGCTATTGGGTGAATGACTGGCATAACCGTGGATTGCCACCACCACCTTACGGCCACCGTTGGTCATATGTTGATGGTAATTATGTGCTGGTGGCGATTGCCAGTGGTGTGATTACTTCAATTATCCTGAACAGCGCATTACATCCCTGAGTGATGTCATGCAGAGATAAAAGCATCCGGCTTGCCGGATGCTTTTTTTTTAGAGGACTTTACTGAGAAAACTTTGGGTTCGCGGGTTCTGTGGGTGGGAGAAGATCTCTTCAGGTCGCCCCTGTTCCTGAATAATTCCCTGATCGATGAAAATAACCCGGTCTGCGACTTCGCGTGCAAAGGTCATCTCATGTGTGACTATCACCATGGTCATGCCTTCGCGGGCCAGGGTTTTCATCACTTCCAGTACCTCGCCGACTAATTCGGGGTCCAGAGCCGAAGTGGGTTCATCGAACAACATGATTTGGGGTGACATCGCCAGTGCCCGGGCTATGGCAACACGCTGTTGTTGTCCTCCGGATAAGCTGGCAGGCCAGGCTTTACTCTTATCTTCCAGGCCTACTTTTTTCAGCAATGCTTCCGCCTGCTGTGTCGCCACGGTCCGTGATAACCCCTTCAGGCTCACCGGAGCCATGATGATATTTTCCAGTACTGTCATATGCGGGAACAGGTTGAAACGCTGAAATACCATTCCTGCGGATTCCCGGATCTTATTCAAATCGCTTTTTTGGTCGTGCACGGGCTGGCCGTTGAGGAAAATTTCTCCTTCAGAAGCCGTTTCCAGTGCATTCAGACACCGCAGAAAAGTACTTTTTCCAGATCCTGAAGGACCAATGATGCATACCACCTCAGAGGGCTGAATATCACAACTGATCCCGCGTAATACGTGGGACTCGCCATAGTATTTATGCAAATTATTAACGTGAATCACTTTTAGCCAGCCTTTTTTCTGTCAGGTCAACGAGCCGGGCAAGCAGGAAAGTTATTACCCAGTAAATGACTGATATGGTCAGGTAGGGTTCCCAGTAGGTTGCATAAGCACCGGAAACTGTGCGGGCAGCATAAGCAAGATCTGCCAGCCCAATGGCCGAAGCCAGCGAAGAATCTTTAACAATAGCAATAGCATTGTTACCCAGAGGTGGAAGGATCCGGCGAAATGCCTGCGGCAAAATAACCTTGCGCATACTTTTCCACCACGGCATTCCCAGTGCCCTTGAAGCTTCCATCTGCCCGCGATCAATTGACTGGATTCCTGCCCTGAAAATTTCAGAAACGTAGGCTCCGGCATTCAGGGTGATAGCTACGATACAGGAGAGAAATGCACCGTAGTCCGAACGTAATGTACGGGCAAAATCGCCTCCCATAATGCCTGATGAAACCAGTAATCCGTTATTCGGATTGATAAATAACGGGATCAATGCAAAGTGAACCACCATTATCTGAACAAACAGCGGTGTTCCACGGATGGCACTGACATAAAAACGTACCGGGAATTGCACCATTATTGCCAGAATATATTTCCACGGACCATGTTCAGCACGGGCCAGTCGGCCCAACCCCAGAATCAGTCCCCATAATGTCCCGGTGATAATACAGATCACCGTACATTTCAGTGTCATCAGGGCGCCTTCAATAAACAAAGGCTCATAGTCCCGGATGATTTCCCAGTTAAATCCACTCATGATAATTACCTGAAGCAGCCTCATGACACAGCCTGCGCGGTATCATGAGGGAGTAACGGCGAATATTATTCGGCAGGAAGGGTTGGAACGTTGTTATCGAACCAGGTTTTATAAATTTTTGCGTAGGTACCGTCAGCAACAATTTTTTTCAGACCATCATCCAGTTTGTTTTTCAGTGTGGTATTTCCTTTGGCTACTGCAATACCGAAATACTGATGTTCAAATTTACTGTCATCAACCAGTTTAAAATGTTTATCCGGATGCTGATTAATGTAGTATTTGATGACTCCAACATCTCCGACAGCGGCACTGACTCCACCCTGAGATAACTCTTCCAGCATCAGTGGGGTATTATCAAAACGTTTGATGGCCGTGCTGTTACGTCCCAGTGTATCAGATACCGCAATATCACCTGCGCTGGAGTTGACTACTCCGACATTTTCACTTTTCAGCGAGGCCAGCGAAGTCACTTTCGAGTTTTGTGGAACTACAATGACCTGTTGTGCCGGGAAATAGGGGGCTGAAAAATCGACCATCATTTTACGTTTATCGGTAATAGTAATACCGGAAATAATAATGTCACGATCGCCACTGCCCAGTGTGGCAAAAATACCTTCCCAGGGGGTGTTCACTAATTTGATGTTAAAGTCTTCAGCTTTAGCAATGGCTTTAATAAGATCAATATCAAAACCTTCCAGTTGTTGCTGGCTGTTTTCGTATTCAAAAGGACGATAAGTTCCTCCTGAACCGACAACATAAGTTTCTCCGGCGGCAAAACTGCCGTAACTGACAGCCATCAGACAGGCAGCGGCAAAAAGTTGTTTAATCATTGAATACACCCTGTAGTTTTATGCTAATAATATGCATAAAAATACATAGGCAAAGCCGCTATTGCAACCCTGCCCCGCGGGAATTACCTCATTAATCCGCATCAGGGCACAAAATTCATTGATAGCCGCTGTTATGAAGTCTCAGGGAGATTTTCCGGGGGAGCCCCTGAGGCTAAACATTCAATAGTGAAAAGTAGCATAAGGTGATGTGATGGCTAACGTGTTAATTGTGATTGATATGCAACAAGGGGTAATGGCCACAGAACGCTACCTTGCTGAAGAAAAAATCTCAGTAATGAATCAATTGATCCGGGCGGCTGATCAGGTCATTTTCATCCGGCATAGCGAGGGCGAAATGCAACCTGGCCACCCTTCATGGCAGATTGTTCCTGAACTCTTTCAGCCGGAAAACGCTCTGTATGTCAGTAAAACAGCCTGTGACAGCTTTTACCAGACATCGCTGGCCGAAACGCTGGCAAAAGCAGGGGCCCGGGCTTTTACCGTTTGTGGTTGTGCAACAGATTACTGTGTAGATACTACCATTAAAGTAGGCGCTAGTAGGGGATATGCCATTACGGTGGCAGGTGATGCTCATACCACCGCGGAGCGAAGTTCAGTGACGGCAGCGCAGCTAATCGACCAGCATAATGAAGTTTGGGCGGAACTCACTGTGCCCGGTAACCGTTTACAGGTATTGCCAGCTAATCAGATTATTTCTGGTTGGCAGTCGGTTTAACCGAGCGGTGGAGCCAGTGGAGCAATGTTTGTAAAGGTTCATTCGTATCCGAAGGTTTACGGTGCAACAACCGATAACTGGCCCCGGTTTTAGCCGTCTCATCAAAGGGGGCTATCAGTCTTCCCTGGGCAATTTCAGGCGCGGCAAGATGAATATCGGCCACAGTAATACCAAAGCCTTGTACGGCTGCATTAATGGCTAAATCCATGGTCCCGAAATGCTGGTTGCGAATCATCTCAGGTGGAGCAGATTGTTTATTCAGCCATAATTGCCAGTCTGACATATCGCGGGTTGGATGCAAAAACGTGTAATTTTGCAGCTGCTGATAATTTTCAGGCGCAGTCAGATGTCCTGCCAACACCGGGGTAATTTCTTCTTCGAAAAGTATCTCCCCTGGCGAATCAGCAGCCCCATAAATCACCGCAGCATCAAAATCCTCCAGTTGCCGTCGGTGGTCCAGCGTGGTCGTCAGCGCCACGTGAAATTGCGGAAAATGCTGTTCAAAAGAGACCAGCAAAGGCACCAGCCAGCGCATGGCGCAACTGGGGGCTTTCAGACGTATCTGTTCCGGTGACAGCCGGACCTGTTCTGTCAGACGGTGCAGTTTATCCAGCAGTTGGGTCAGTTCGGGCAACAGCAGTTCAGCACGAGGAGTCAGAGTCAGCCCGCGTGCATGGCGCTTGAATAACGGAAATCCAAACCAGGTCTCCAGCGCCTGAATTTGTCTGCTGACCGCTCCCTGTGTAATACACAACTCGGTGGCAGCATGGGTCAGGTTGAGATGGTGGGCCGTGACCAGAAAAGTCTGGAGCCCGTTAACCGGCAGGGAGCGTTTCGACACAAACACCTCAGCTATGCATTATAGTCATGGCTATTATGACAACTTTTCGCTTGTTCTCCTACTGTTGTCACCGTTGAATAGATCTCTGTCAGATTTCATATATTCACGTTTTACGTTCAGGGGTTACGCATGACTGTAAATACTGCTGTTACTTTACGTTCCAGACTGCCGGATGTGGGAACCACTATCTTTAGTGTTATTGGTGATCTTTCTGCAAAGCATCAGGCGATTAATCTTTCTCAGGGGGCGCCTAATTTTCCTTGTGATCCGACGCTGATTACCGCGGTCAGCCAGGCGATGATCGAAGGTCATAACCAGTATGCCCCGATGGCAGGTCTGCCAGCGTTACGTGAAGGCATTGCCGAAAAAGTACAGCATTTGTATGGACGTGAATATGACCCAGCCGATGAGGTTCTGGTCACCGGCAGTGCCAGTCAGGGGCTGTTTATGGCTATTTCGGCGCTGGTCCATCAGGGGGATGAAGTGATCTTCTTTGAGCCCGCTTTTGACAGTTATGCACCCATTGTTCGCTTACAGGGAGCGACCCCGGTGGGGCTGAAACTTACCGTTCCGGGATTTACTATCGACTGGCAAGCGGTGGCTTCTGCCATTACTCCTAAAACCCGGATGATTATTCTTAACAGCCCGCATAATCCGGGAGCGCAAACACTGACGGCTGAAGATTTACAGCAGCTGAACCGGCTGACCGTCAATACAGACATTGTGATTTTGTCGGATGAGGTGTACGAACATATTATTTTCGATGGGCAAACACATCTCAGCATGGCGACGGATGCACAACTGGCAGAACGTAGTGTAATTGTCTCTTCTTTTGGTAAGACCTTTCATGTGACCGGTTGGCGGGTGGGTTATTGCCTGGCACCCGCAGAGATCATGGAAGAAATTATTAAGATTCATCAGTTTATGATGTACTCTGCCGACACCCCAATGCAGTGGGCGTTTGCGGAATACTTACGTCATCCGGAACATTATCTCAGCCTGGCTGCCTTTTATCAGAAGAAAAGAGATCTGCTGGCCAGCCTGCTGGTGGATTCACCGTTTCATTTACTGCCCAGTGCAGGATCATTCTTTATGCTGGCCGGATATGGACATCTCAGTCAGCAGGCTGACAGTGAAGTTGTCACCCGGCTTATCACCGAATGTGGGGTTGCCACTATCCCCTTATCGGCATTTTATACCGAGGGTACAGATAATAAATTTATCCGCTTGTCTTTTGCCAAAGATGAAGAAACACTGAAAGCGGGTGCTGAAGCGCTTTGCCGTTTTTCGTTTTCGGACTGACGCAGGCATCGCTGTTGATTGCTGAACAAAACCACAACCATTCCCCGACCGGGGATAACAATAATAACCAGATTTGGGGTGCCAGATATGCAAAAAAAGATGAAAACATTGTGGATGGTATTAGGTATGTGTACCGCTTTACAGGCCTTCGGTGCAGATACATTGCGTTACGGGTTAGAATCACAATATCCTCCGTTTGAAAGCCGTGATTCACAGGGGCAACTGGTCGGGTTTGATATTGAGTTAGGTAAAGCGGTCTGCCAGACAGCTCATCTGCAATGCCAGTGGGTTGAAAGTAGTTTTGATGCTCTGATACCGGCACTTCAGGCGAAAAAATTTGATGCCATTAACTCGGCGATGAATATCACCGAAGCCAGGGCGAAAAGCATCGATTTTACAGTGCCTATCTATCGTATTCCCAGTATGTTGATTGCTAAAAAAGGACAGGCACTTAGCCCGACAGCAGAAAGTCTGAAAGGTAAATCCATCGGTGTCTTACAGGGATCTATCCAGGAGACTTATGCGAAAAAGCATTGGGAAACTCAGGGGGTTAACGTCGTCTCTTATCAGGATCAGAACCAGGTTTACACCGATATGGTGGCGGGCCGTCTTGACGGAACCCTGGTGATGTCAGCAGCAGGGCTGGATGGTTTTCTGGATAAACCACAAGGTAAAGATTTCAGCTTTGTCGGTAAGCCGGTGGAAGACGACGTTATTTTAGGCACCGGTATCGGTTTCGGATTGCGTAAAGGCGACACGGCACTGAAACAGAAGCTGGATGCTGCGATTACTACGATTCAAAAGAACGGGACACTGACAAAACTGGCAGCCCATTATTTCCCCGGGATAGATGTTAGCGTGAATAAATAATCCATCGTTGACCTGCTTACAGAGATCCCGTTTGCCGTGGGATCTCTGGTTTTACCTTCGATATGTTTTAAATCCTCCTGCCATTCGACGGTATTTTATCTCTCCTGCCTTTCTGCTCTTTTCCCAAAAATAATTTCAAAAAATATCGATGCCTGTGCTGCCAGACTGTCTGGCAGATCCCTAATAACTTCAGTCAGTTGCTGATTTGTATGTATATTAATATTTACATTTTTAGATTGTTATTAAGGTTTTTTTGGCTATCGTAAACTTAACTGTACATGTTGTGGATTGAATTGTTTACTACCTGTGGTAGTCTGTGGCTCATAAAGCAGAGACAGACCCGGACCTGCAATTTTTACAGGATGAGTACCATGCAAAAAGACACGCTGAATAATGTTCATATTGCCGATGAACAAGTCATGATTACCCCGGAACAGTTAAAAGCTCTGTTTCCACTGAGCGAACAGCAGGAAACGCAGATATCTGAATCCCGTCAGGTGATTTCACGGATTATTTCCGGTGAAGATCGCCGTTTGCTGGTGGTTTGTGGACCATGCTCCATTCATGACCCGGAAGCCGCGCTGGAGTATGCGCATCGTTATAAACAACTGGCAGATAAATACAGCGATAGTCTCTTTCTGGTAATGCGGGTTTACTTTGAAAAGCCCCGAACCACCGTCGGCTGGAAAGGACTGATTAATGACCCTCATATGGATGGTTCATTTGATGTTGAGCAGGGGCTGCATATTGCCCGTGATCTGTTGGTGAAATTAGTGGCGATGGGGTTGCCTCTGGCGACCGAAGCACTGGACCCTAATTCACCACAATACCTGGGTGATTTATTCAGCTGGGCAGCCATTGGTGCAAGAACCACAGAGTCCCAGACTCACCGCGAAATGGCGTCAGGACTCTCTTTGCCGGTCGGGTTTAAGAATGGTACAGACGGAAGTCTGAGTACGGCAATTAACGCGTTACGGGCCGCAGCAATGCCTCACCGTTTTGTGGGTATCAATCAGGCAGGGCAGGTATGCTTACTTCAGACCCGTGGGAACCCCGACGGACATGTCATTCTGCGTGGCGGTAAAACACCTAACTACAGCCCTGCGGATGTCGCAGCCTGTGAAAAAGAAATGCAGAATGCAGGATTACGGGCTTCTTTAATGATAGATTGCAGTCATGGCAACTCCAGTAAAGATTTCCGCCGGCAGGCGGCGGTTGCTGAATCGGCGATGTCACAGATTAAGGATGGCAGTCGTTCGATTATCGGGCTGATGCTGGAAAGTAACCTGCATGAAGGTAATCAGTCTTCTGAACAACCACGTTCAGAAATGCGCTATGGGGTATCGGTGACTGATGCCTGTATTAGTTGGGAAACGACAGAAACCCTGCTGCGTGATATTCACCAGGATATGTGTACTACGTTGCAGGCGTCACAAGAGGTATTATGAGTCATGGTGGCTGAACTAACCGCGCTACGCGATAAAATTGATGAAACAGATAAAGCTCTGCTGGAGTTATTGGCAAAGCGTCTTGAACTGGTAGCAGAAGTTGGTGAAGTCAAAAGCCGCTATGGATTGCCTATTTATGTCCCGGAGCGGGAAGCCAGTATGCTGGCTTCCCGCCGTAATGAAGCTGAACAGCTGGGCGTACCGCCTGATTTAATTGAAGATGTTTTACGCCGTATTATGCGTGAGTCATACTCCAGCGAAAATGATAAAGGATTCAAAACCCTGAATCCTGATCTTGGTCCGGTGGTGATAGTTGGCGGAAAGGGGCAGATGGGGCGGTTATTTAACAAAATGCTCACCCTGTCAGGCTATCAGGTGAAGTCGCTGGATAAAGATGACTGGCATCAGGCTGAACAACTGTTGGCAGATGCCGGCATGGTGATCATTAGCGTGCCGATACATCTGACAGAGCAGGTGATCGGTCAACTGCCCCCGTTACCTGAAAAATGTATTTTACTGGATTTATCCTCCATCAAAAATCAGCCTTTACAGGCGATGCTGGCCGCTCATCCGGGACCAGTACTCGGGTTACACCCGATGTTTGGCCCTGACAGCGGAAGCCTGGCAAAACAGGTGGTGGTGTGGTGTGACGGACGGCAGCCGGAAGCTTATCAGTGGTTGCTCGAGCAGATTCAGGTTTGGGGGGCGCGTTTACATCGTACCAGTGCAGTAGAGCATGACCAGAACATGGCATTTATTCAGGCCCTGCGGCACTTTGCGACCTTTGCTTACGGATTACATCTGGCTGAGGAAAATGTTGACCTTGGGCAGTTGCTGGCACTGTCTTCGCCAATTTACCGTCTGGAGTTGGCGATGGTAGGACGCCTGTTTGCCCAGGATCCCCAACTATATGCTGACATTATTATGTCTTCGGAAGCCAATCTGGCATTAATAAGGCGTTATTACACCCGGTTTGGTGAGGCCATCAGTTTACTGGAAACCGGCAATAAATCGGCGTTTATCGAAAGCTTCCGCCGTATTGAGCACTGGTTTGGCGATTATGCTGACTCTTTTATGGCGGAAAGTCGCGGGTTACTCCGTTCGGCGAATGATAACCGCCAGTAACCGGTGACGTATTACATGACGACAACAGGCACCGAATTCGGTGCCTGTTGTCTTTCCGTCACTCTGCAGACACCGGGATGACATCATCTCCGGGATAACAGCCGAGAATTTTGATAAAACGGGTCAGTGCGGTCAGTTCTTCGATAGCCTCTTCCATGGCGGGCGAATGGACATTGGCCTGAATATCCAGATAGAACATCTCTTCCCACGGATTTCCGTGAATAGGTCGTGACTCAAGTTTGGTCATGACCAGCCCTTGTTTTCTCAGCACCAGCAATGCATCAACTAATGCACCTGATTGTTGTCCGGTGGCCATCAGTAGTGTGGTCTTGGCCGGTACCTGTTCAGAAACTCTGACAGGTTTACGGGCCAGAATAATAAACCTTGTCATGTTCTGCTGTTGGTTAGCCAGGTTACGCTGTAAAACCTGTAGGTTGTAGAGTTTACCACCGGCTTCACTGCCCAGCGCTGCTACATGTTTATCCTGCATCGCCGCCACTTTCTCCATGGCTGCCGCTGTACTTTCGGTATATTCAATTTTCCAGTGCGGATAGCGGTTAAGAAACTGACTGCATTGTTGAAAAGGTTGGGGATGGCTGTAGACCGTTGTAATTTCATCCAGTGAGGTCTCTGACGGCACCAGGACACAGTGATCAATCGGCTGAGTCATTTCACCGACGATATGCAAACGGGTATGCTGAAGCAGATCGTAGACATCATTAATTGAACCAGAACTGGTGTTTTCCAGTGGCAGTACCGCATAGTCAGCCAACCCTGAGTCAACCTGTTGTAAGATATCCTGGAATTTATTACAGCCAATTTCGGTCAGATGATCGAAGTGGCGTGATGCATACTGTCGGGCGGCCAGATGAGAATAGGACCCCTTCGGGCCAAGAAAAGCGATACGGGCACTGTTTTCCTGTGACTGATTCAGGGCTTTTTGCAGTAATGCCTGTTGAGTAAGCACTGATTCTTCTATGATAAGCTGAAAAACACGGGTAACAAAATGGCTGTCGAGTGACAGTTTTTTGCCTTTATCAATCAATAGTTCAAGCAGCTGTTTTTCTCTTTCTATATCGCGGACCGGGCGGTGAGTGGTCAGTTTAAATTTTCCGACCGCAACTGAGATATCCCGCCGTTCCGCCAGCAGGGCCAGCAGTTGATTGTCCAGCTGGCTAATTCTTTCCCTCAGCTGGTCTAAAGAGAGATCTGCACTCATTATTGTCACCTGTATTCCTGTTATTTTTATACCCAATAAAAAAGCCTCCCGTTCGGGAGGCTTTTCTGTTCGTCTTCTCATTCACTCTTTCAGGACGAATCATCTCCCGGAGGGGGGGAAGCTAAAAAAGAATGAGAAGAAAAACATTGTGGTTTGCATGTTACTGTTCCTGGTTTTAGTTAAACCGAGATTAGCTTTTGCGGCGGAGCCCGTCAACTAAAAACGCGCCGGGTGGCGCGTCTTCATTGGTTGAACTATTCGGTAGGGATAATATCTTTTACGCTGGCAGCGGCTCTGCGGGCTTCCCCTTTATGTTGAACTTTATTTAACTGGCGCTCCAGTTTTGTAATCAGTTCATTAATTGCAGTGTACATATCCTGATGACGACCGGTGGCAACTAACGGGCCATTGGGGGTGTTAATCGTCGCATCGGCGACAAATTCTTTAGGTTCTTTTGAGAGTACAATATGCGGGTTGATCAGCGGCGTCTGCCATTTTTCGAGCTTGGTAATACGCTCTTCAACGTGATTGCGGATAGCGTCGGTCATTTCCATTTGTTTACTGGTGATGTTCATGATCATCGCACTTACCTCTCTCGTTACCATCAGATTGATAACCAGAATAACGGCTTGCACTAACAATAATGTGATCTGGATCACAAAATAATGTCCATTTTTGTCAATAACGTCGTTTTGCAAAAAACACCACATAAATCCCTGTTAACCATTGCCAGAAAGCAAAAAAACCGCCATTATCGTTAGGATTACTAAAAAGAAAAGGCAGCCATATGGCTGCCTTTTTTGCTGAAAACAGTTCACAGTGAACCGTTCAGACGAATTACTTTTGTTGACTGCTGTTGTCTGCAATGAGCTTAGCCACTTTATCGGCTTCGCCATTGAGCTGCATTTTACGGTATGCATTTTCCATTAGCGGTAATGCTTCACGGGTCGCTTCTGTGTCCGGATAGTTACTCAGCATACCCTGGGTACGGTTAACAACCGCGACATAAGCACCACGTTTGGTATAGAATTGCACCACTGAGAGCTCATATTTCGCCAGACGATCTTTTAGCGCGACCAGCCGTTTTCTGGCATCGGCAGCATACTGGCTTTGCGGATAACTTTGCAGTAACTGAGAAAAATCGGCGAATGCCTGGCGTGCATTGGTTGGGTCTCTGTCTGAACGATCGATTCCAAAGAAGCGCTGGACCGCAGACTCATCCATAGCCATGTCTGTCAGACCTTTCATGTACAGTACATAGTCGATATTAGGATGGGTCGGATTGAGACGCATAAAACGGATGATCGTTGCCTGTGACAATGCCATGTCACCATTTTTGTAGTAGGCGTAGATCAGATCAAGCTGTACCTGCTGTGAATAAGGACCGAAAGGATAACGGTTATCCAGGGCTTCCAACTGGGTAATAGCAGCTTTAAAGTTACCGTCCTGCAGCTTTTGCTGTGCTGTTGCATAGATCACTGACGGTGGGTTGTCCGGGACAATGTCTTTAGAGCCGGAACATCCCACCAATGCCAGGCCCAGAGTGGCAACGGCCACCAGATGTTTCATACGCGTCATGACGAAATGATTATCCTCAAAGTTTTATCGGAAGCTTTCTGTGAAGCTTCCATTGATGTTCAGCTAAGATAGCACATTATAGTAAACGGCTTTGCCGTGAAACCCAACGTTAACGAAAGAAGCTTATATGGCACAACAAGTACAACTCACCGCGACAGTCTCCGAAGCGCAACTTGGACAACGGTTAGATCAGTCTTTGGCGGAATTGTTCCCTGATTATTCACGTTCCCGCATAAAAGATTGGATTTTGCAGGGACGGGTTACCCTTAACGGGGTAACGGCAACCATTCCGAAAGAAAAAGTTTTCGGTGGTGAGCGGATCAGTATTGATGCCGAAATCGAAGAGGAGCTCCGCTGGGAACCTCAGGATATCGCACTTGATATTGTTTATGAGGATGATGATATCCTCGTTATTAACAAACCCCGTGGTCTGGTCGTGCATCCTGGTGCCGGTAATCCGGATGGTACTGTATTGAATGCATTATTACATCATTATCCTGCCATTGCAGATGTACCCCGCGCCGGTATCGTGCATCGTCTGGATAAAGATACCACCGGGCTGATGGTCGTGGCCAAAACCGTTCCTGCACAGACTCATCTGGTGGACTGTTTGCAGCGTCGTGAAATCACCCGCGAATATGAGGCGGTAGCACTGGGCACTATGACCGCGGGCGGGAGTGTGGATGAGCCCATCTCGCGACATCCCACCAAGCGTACCCACATGAGTGTGCATCCTATGGGAAAACCAGCAGTGACCCACTATCGGATTATGGAGCATTTCCGTGCATCCACCCGGTTACGTTTGAGGCTGGAAACCGGCCGTACTCACCAGATCCGCGTTCATATGGCACATCTGAGCCATCCGTTAATTGGCGACCCACTGTATGGAGGGCGCCCGCGGCCGCCGAAAGGTGCCTCGGAAGAGTTTATTGCCGTGTTACGAAGCTTTGACAGGCAGGCGCTGCATGCCACAATGTTGCGTTTGTATCACCCTATTACTGGAATTCAGATGGAATGGCATGCGGAACTGCCTCAGGATATGGTTGAGCTGATTGATGCACTGAAAGCAGATACGGCCCTGCACAAAGACGAAATGGACTGGTTATGAGTCTGATTATCCCGGACTGGCCGGCACCCGCGAATGTGAGAGCTTGTTCCACCACCCGAATTGGCGGATTTAGCCAGGCTCCGTGGAACAGTCTTAATCTGGGAGCTCATGTCCGGGATTGTCCGCAGACGGTACAGAAAAATCGCGAGCTGCTGTGCGGGCTTGCCGGGTTGCCGGCCATGCCCGACTGGCTGACTCAGGTTCATGGCACTGATGTACAGTCATTACCCGCGGTATCCACGGGGCCACTGATTGCTGATGCCTGCCAGACTACTCTGTCGGGTCAGGTGTGTGCAGTGATGACTGCTGACTGCCTGCCGGTGATTTTCTGTTCTGCTGACGGGCGGCAAGTTGCCGCCGCTCATGCCGGCTGGCGTGGGTTATGTCAGGGGGTGTTGGAAAAAACCCTGGCGGAGTTTAGCTGCCCGCCTTCAGAAATCCTGGCCTGGATGGGACCCGCTATCGGTCCACAGGCATTTGAGGTCGGTCCGGAAGTTCGTGATGCATTTATCGCGGTGGATCCTGTCGCTGAGCAGGCTTTCCTTCCTTATAACGATAATGGCAAATACATGGCGGATCTCTGGCTACTGGCTCGTCAGCGATTAACCCGTGCCGGGGTGAATTCCGTCAGTGGTGGCGGGCGTTGTACTTATACTGAAAGTGAGTATTTTTTCTCCTACCGTAGAGAGAGCAATACAGGACGTATGGCAACTTTAGTGTGGCTGATATAATCTTAGCCGCTGGACGATCCTGTACGTATAATTTTTCTTTGTTTTCCGGGTCATTAAACTTGAATATTTGAGGGATTGGCCTCATTTAATCTCCTGTAGCATTTTGACCTTTAACAGGAGGAATTATGCGTCTGGATCGTCTAACCAGTAAATTTCAATTAGCTTTGGCCGATGCACAATCATTGGCCCTTGGCAACGACAACCAATTTATCGAACCTCTTCACCTTATGAGTGCCCTACTGTCTCAGGAAGGGGGATCGTTACGTCCTTTACTCTCCTCTGCCGGACTGGATGTTGCGGCAATCCAGGAGAAAATAAGTCAGTCCCTGAATCGGCTGCCACAGATTGAAGGCAGCGACGGTGATGTGCAGCCATCTGCTGATTTAATCCGTGTATTAAATTTGTGCGATAAGCTGGCCCAGAAACGTGGTGACAGCTTTATCTCATCTGAACTGTTTGTACTTGCTGCGCTGGAATCCCGCGGAGCACTGGCTGATATTCTGAAATCAGCGGGTGCTTCCACTGAGAAACTCACCAGTGCAATCGATCAGCTGCGTGGGGGCGAAAACGTGAATGAACAAGGTGCCGAAGATCAACGGCAGGCATTAAAAAAATATACTATTGACCTGACTGAGCGGGCAGAGCAAGGAAAACTGGATCCGGTCATTGGACGGGATGAAGAAATCCGCCGCACTATTCAGGTATTGCAACGTCGTACTAAAAATAACCCGGTATTGATTGGTGAGCCCGGGGTGGGTAAAACCGCCATTGTTGAAGGGCTTGCCCAGCGTATTATCAATGGTGAAGTGCCTGAAGGCTTAAAAGGTCGTCGGGTACTGGCATTGGACATGGGAGCACTGGTCGCCGGGGCCAAATTTCGTGGTGAATTTGAAGAGCGCCTGAAAGGGGTGCTGAATGATCTGTCGAAACAGGAAGGTAATGTCATCCTGTTTATTGATGAACTACATACTATGGTGGGTGCCGGTAAAGCCGACGGAGCAATGGATGCCGGGAATATGCTGAAGCCCGCTCTGGCCCGTGGGGAATTGCACTGTGTCGGTGCCACAACACTGGATGAGTATCGTCAGTATATTGAGAAAGATGCTGCACTGGAGCGTCGTTTCCAGAAAGTGCTGGTGGCGGAACCCACAGTGGAAGATACCATTGCAATTCTGCGTGGCCTGAAAGAGCGCTATGAATTACACCACCACGTGCAAATCACCGACCCTGCAATTGTTGCCGCCGCGAATCTTTCGCACCGCTACATCGCTGATCGTCAGTTACCGGACAAAGCAATCGATCTGATTGATGAAGCAGCTTCCAGTATCCGTATGCAGATCGACTCTAAACCAGAATCGCTGGATCGTCTGGAACGTCGGATAATACAGTTAAAACTGGAACAGCAGGCACTGAAAAAAGAGTCTGATGATGCCAGTGTTAAACGGCTGGAAATGCTGGAGACCGAGCTGAATCAGAAAGAACGTGAGTATGCTGAACTTGAAGAAGAGTGGAAAGCGGAAAAAGCTTCTCTGACCGGGACTCAGAATATCAAAGCTGAGCTGGAGCAGGCACGTTTGTCACTTGAGCAGGCTCGTCGTACCGGGGACCTGGCAGAAATGTCAGAGCTGCAGTACGGTAAAATTCCGGATCTGGAAAAACAATTGGCAGCCGCCACTCAGGCCGAAGGCAAATCCATGAAAATGTTACGTAACCGTGTAACTGACGTAGAGATTGCCGATGTGTTGGCCCGCTGGACCGGGATTCCAGTCTCAAGAATGATGGAAGGTGAACGTGAAAAATTGTTGCGGATGGAAGAGTCTCTGCACAATCGGGTGATAGGTCAGGATGAAGCGGTCGAAGCGGTAGCCAATGCCATTCGTCGTAGCAGGGCGGGACTGGCTGACCCAAATCGTCCGGTGGGGTCATTCCTGTTTCTCGGTCCTACCGGGGTGGGTAAAACTGAACTATGTAAGGCGTTGGCTGACTTCTTGTTTGACAGCGATGAGGCCATGGTCCGGATTGACATGTCAGAGTTTATGGAAAAACACTCGGTTTCCAGACTGGTCGGTGCGCCTCCGGGATACGTTGGCTATGAAGAGGGTGGTTACCTGACTGAAGCGGTCAGACGTCGTCCGTATTCGGTGATCTTGCTCGACGAGGTTGAGAAAGCGCATCCGGATGTGTTCAACATATTGTTGCAGGTGCTGGATGATGGGCGTCTGACAGACGGGCAGGGACGTACGGTCGATTTCCGTAATGCCGTCATTATTATGACCTCTAACCTGGGGTCAGACTTAATTCAGGAGCGGTTTGGTGAACTGAATTATGGTGAGATGAAAGCGTTAGTGATGAGTGTCGTTGGTCATCATTTCCGGCCTGAGTTTATCAACCGTATTGATGAGCTGGTGGTCTTCCATCCATTGGGTGCGGATCATATTGCGTCAATTGCACAGATACAGCTGCAACGGTTGCATAAACGTCTGGAGGAACGAGGTTATGAGTTACATATTTCGGACGAAGCCCTGAAACTGCTGGGTCAGACAGGTTTCGACCCGGTCTATGGGGCCCGGCCGCTGAAAAGAGCTATTCAGCAGGAAATCGAGAACCCATTGGCTCAGCAGATTCTTTCTGGTGATCTGGTGCCTGGAAAACTCATCGAAATGGATGTACGCGATGGAGAAATCGTCGCTCATCAGTAATCACTGACTGATGCATCCCCAAAAGCGGGCATTTTTTGCCCGCTTTTGTTGTTTTTGCAGGGTGAGTAGTGGTTTTTTAGTGCAATATGCGTAAAATTTCAGCGGTCGGAAAAAGAATGCAAAATAGCCCTTGCGGGAAAAATTAATCTCCCTATAATGCGCTCCCACTGACACGGCAAAGCGCGATGCGCCAAGGTGTGACAGGGACTGGAGTGATTCGGTCCGGAGAAAAA
>NZ_DDVT01000018.1:0-193094 GCF_002345795.1 Tatumella sp. UBA2305 | reverse complement strand
ATTAAGCGATAACTTTAGCAACAACACCAGCACCTACAGTACGACCACCTTCACGGATTGCGAAACGCAGACCGTCATCCATCGCGATTGGGTGGATCAGGGTAACAACCATTTTGATGTTGTCGCCTGGCATTACCATTTCTACGCCTTCTGGCAGTTCGATGGTACCGGTCACGTCAGTAGTACGGAAGTAGAACTGTGGACGGTAGCCTTTGAAGAACGGAGTATGACGGCCGCCTTCGTCTTTAGACAGAATATAAACTTCTGACTCGAACTTGGTGTGTGGCTTGATTGAACCTGGTTTGGCCAGGACCTGACCACGTTCGATTTCTTCGCGTTTGATACCACGCAGCAGAACACCAACGTTTTCACCCGCCTGACCCTGGTCAAGCAGTTTACGGAACATTTCAACACCGGTACAGGTTGATTTCGCAGTATCTTTGATACCCACGATTTCAACTTCTTCACCAACTTTGATGATTCCGCGCTCTACACGACCGGTAACTACTGTACCACGACCGGAGATGGAGAATACGTCTTCGATTGGCAGCAGGAATGGCTGATCGATAGCACGCTCTGGTTCAGGGATATAAGAATCCAGGAAGCCAGCCAGCTCCAGAATTTTACCTTCCCACTCAGCATCGCCTTCCAGTGCTTTCAGCGCTGAACCACGAACGATTGGAGTGTCATCACCAGGGAAGTCGTACTGTGACAGCAGGTCACGGACTTCCATCTCTACCAGTTCCAGCAGCTCTTCATCATCAACCATGTCACATTTGTTCAGGAACACGATGATGTAAGGAACGCCTACCTGACGGCCCAGCAGGATGTGCTCACGGGTCTGAGGCATAGGGCCGTCAGTAGCAGCAACAACCAGGATAGCGCCGTCCATCTGTGCAGCACCGGTGATCATGTTTTTAACGTAGTCGGCGTGGCCCGGGCAGTCAACGTGTGCATAGTGACGGGTCGGGGTTTCGTATTCTACGTGTGAAGTATTGATGGTAATACCACGTGCTTTTTCTTCTGGCGCGTTATCGATCTGCGCGAAGTCACGTGCAGCACCACCGTAGTTTTTAGCCAGTACGGTAGTAATTGCAGCAGTCAGAGTGGTTTTACCGTGGTCAACGTGGCCGATAGTACCGACGTTAACGTGTGGTTTGTTACGTTGAAATTGCTCTTTCGCCATGGCGATATTCCTTACGTTATGCCTTCATCATCCGATGAAGGCATCTGTTCAAAATTAAACCGTAGTCTTATTTACTACGAGCTTCAATAACGGCCTGCGCTACGTTGTTCGGCGCATCATCATACTTCAGGAACTCCATGGAGTAAGAAGCACGACCTTTGGTCAGAGAACGCAGCTGAGTTGCGTAACCGAACATCTCAGACAGTGGTACCTCTGCATGAATCTCAACGCCAGTAGAGTTAGATTCCTGCCCTTTCAGCATACCACGACGTCTGCTCAGGTCACCGATGACATCACCAGTATTCTCTTCAGGCGTTTCAACTTCAACCTTCATGATTGGCTCAAGCAGAACCGGAGTTGCTTTCTTAAAGCCATCTTTAAAGGCGATAGAGGCAGCCAGTTTAAACGCCAGCTCAGAGGAGTCAACGTCATGGTATGAACCAAAGTGCAGACGAACACCCAGGTCTACTACCGGATAACCAGCCAGTGGGCCTGATTTCAACTGCTCCTGGATACCTTTGTCTACCGCAGGGATGTATTCTGTTGGGATTACACCACCTTTGATATCGTTGACAAACTCGTAGCCCGCAGGGTTAGAACCTGGTTCCAGTGGGTACATGTCAATAACAACATGACCATACTGACCACGACCACCAGACTGTTTGGCGTGTTTACCTTCGATATCGGTAACTTTAGAGCGGATAGCTTCACGGTAAGCAACCTGTGGTTTACCCACGTTCGCTTCAACGTTGAATTCACGCTTCATACGGTCAACGATGATATCGAGGTGTAATTCACCCATACCAGCGATGATAGTCTGGTTAGATTCTTCATCAGTCCAGACACGGAAAGATGGATCTTCTTTAGCCAGACGGCCCAGAGCCAGACCCATTTTTTCCTGGTCAGCTTTGGTTTTTGGTTCAACGGCGATAGAGATTACCGGCTCAGGGAATTCCATGCGCTCCAGGATGATTGGATTGCTTGGATCACACAGAGTATCACCAGTAATAACATCTTTCAGACCGATAGCCGCAGCAATGTCGCCTGCGCGAACTTCACTGATCTCTTCACGCTTGTTAGCATGCATCTGAACGATACGGCCGAAACGCTCACGGGCAGATTTCACTGAGTTCAGTACGGTGTCACCGGAGTTAACAATACCCGAATACACGCGGAAGAACGTCAGGTTACCAACGAACGGGTCATTAGCAATTTTAAAGGCTAATGCAGAGAACGGTTCGCTGTCATCTGCGTGACGCTCTGCAGGGGTATCTTTACCATCATCCAGCATACCTTTAATAGCAGGTACGTCTGTTGGTGACGGCAGATACTCAACAACTGCATCCAGCATCGCCTGAACACCTTTGTTCTTAAATGCAGAACCACAGGTTACCAGGATGATTTCATTGTTCAGAACGCGCTGACGCAGAGCCAGTTTGATCTCTTCTTCAGTCAGTTCTTCACCGCCGAGGTATTTCTCCATCAGCTCTTCGGAAGCTTCTGCTGCAGCTTCAACCAGGTTCTGACGCCATTCTTCAGCCAGGTCAGTCAGTTCAGCAGGGATCTCTTCGTAAACGAAAGTGACGCCTGCATCTTCTTCGTTCCAGTTGATCGCTTTCATTTTCACCAGGTCAACAACACCAGTGAAACCTTCTTCTGCACCGATTGCTAACTGCAATGGAACAGGGTTAGCGCCCAGACGGCTTTTAATCTGACCAACAACTTTCAGGAAGTTAGCACCCATACGGTCCATTTTGTTAACGAACGCGATGCGTGGAACTTTATATTTGTTAGCCTGACGCCATACAGTCTCGGACTGAGGCTGAACGCCGCCAACCGCACAGTAAACCATTACTGCACCATCCAGAACACGCATTGAACGCTCTACTTCAATAGTAAAGTCAACGTGTCCCGGGGTATCAATAATGTTGATACGATGTGGTTCAAACTGTTTCGCCATACCAGACCAGAAAGCAGTCGTCGCAGCAGACGTGATGGTAATACCACGTTCCTGTTCCTGAGCCATCCAGTCCATGGTTGCAGCGCCATCGTGTACTTCACCGATTTTATGGTTTACACCGGTGTAGAACAGGATACGCTCGGTAGTTGTGGTTTTACCGGCGTCGATGTGTGCACTGATACCGATGTTACGGTAGCGAGCAATGGGTGTTGTACGAGCCATTTGATTCCTCTGAATTCCGGACGTTCTATGTAAGTAAACCACGGCGGCTTAGCTACATGAGCGTCCGCCGGGTTAACAACTACACCGTGGTGATTACCAACGGTAGTGAGCGAACGCCTTGTTAGCTTCGGCCATACGGTGAACGTCTTCACGTTTCTTCACTGCAGTACCTTTGTTCTCTGCAGCATCAGAAAGTTCGTTCGCCAGGCGCAAAGCCATAGATTTATCACCGCGTTTACGAGCAGCTTCAACGATCCAACGCATAGCCAGAGCATTACGACGGACCGGACGGACTTCAACTGGTACCTGATAAGTAGAACCACCTACACGGCGGGATTTAACTTCTACTGTAGGACGTACGTTTTCGAGAGCAATGTCGAAAGCGTCCAGTTCAGTTTTACCAGAGCGCTGAGCCAGGGTCTCAAGCGCAGTGTATACGATAGCTTCTGCAGTAGATTTTTTACCGTCTACCATCAGAATATTTACAAATTTGGCCAGCAACTCAGATCCGAACTTAGGATCTGGCAGGATTTTACGTTGACCAATCACACGACGACGTGGCATGGAAATTCTCCGTTGAAAATTCAGGATTGTCCAAAACTCTACGAGTTTATTCTGACATTTATATTAAAACGTTTGGCCTTACTTAACGGAGTCCATTAAGCCTTTGGCTTCTTCACACCGTACTTAGAACGAGCCTGTTTACGGTCTTTAACACCTGAACAGTCAAGTGCGCCGCGAACGGTGTGGTAACGCACACCTGGCAGGTCTTTTACACGACCGCCACGGATCAGGATCACTGAGTGTTCCTGCAGGTTATGGCCTTCACCACCGATGTACGAAGTAACTTCGAAACCGTTGGTCAGGCGAACACGGCATACTTTACGTAATGCTGAGTTCGGTTTTTTAGGAGTGGTAGTATATACACGAGTACAAACACCACGTTTTTGCGGGCAGGCTTCCAGCGCAGGCACGTTGCTTTTTGCAACTTTGCGTACGCGTGGTTTGCGAACCAGCTGGTTAACTGTTGCCATTAAATAGCTCCTGGATTTAGCTTTTGCTTCGTAAACACGTAATAAATCGCCTCGTATTTCTACGAGGACGCAGAATTTTAGGGCCCGGGCTAAAAGGTGTCAAGAAATAACCAATACTTCTGTGCTACCAGGCGAGCTGTTGCTGATGTCTGGCCGTCAGTTCAACGAACTCATTATAGCCTATTTTTTGTACTCCGCCTGAAATTTGAGTGGCGATCCCACGGGCAGCAGCATCTTCCTGCAAGACATACAGAGTGGCGGGGGATTGTAATAAAGCCCGAAGCCACTCATTCCCTTCAACGGCTGCCAGAACCCCGTCCTGCAGCAGCAAAAGATCATCGTCTGCGCTAAGCAGCATTATCATTCCCCGGATATCCGTCTGCCAGGGTGAACGCATAAGTGTATGTAGCATTTGCGGTGCAATTCTCAGAAGGTAATAATTTTGTCGTAGTCAGCCAGTAGTCTTCGAATTTCGGCCATGGTGACAACCTGTGCCGGTAATACCCAGTCACTCCCGACCGGGATGCCCCGGGCAGACAGAGACTCGGCAGACAGATAGCATTGTTCAACATCATACAAAGGCAGCACGCCAAAGGTGGCAATATAGTCGCGGGACAAAATTTTTCCGGGTTGCTGGCCAGGTAAGACCTGTAATACACCATCACTGATAAAGAACAATCCGCACCGCTCATTGATTGCTGCCGTAGCCAGCAGTGCATCCAGCCCTTCTCTGCCGGCACTTGTGCCATGTGGAGCCGAGGTAAAAACAAAAGCAACGCTGTTCATCAGAATTGCACCATACGATCACAGACCGAAGCAGCTTCAGCAAACGCGCCTAGCCCGCTCAGAGTAAACCCCGGCTGCAAATTGTCTGCTGGTAACTGAAGACGTTTTGCTTCTGAAGCATCCGTCACTCCACGTCTCAGCGCCGCAGCAACACAGATATGGAGCCCAATTCCATATTGCTGCTGCAGATTCTGCCATTCACGCACAATATCTGTTTCATCGCTGGCTGGCGCTGTCAGCTGATTCGCGTTCAGTACACCTTCCCGATAAAAAAATACGCTGTCCAGCTGATGCCCCGTGGTTAAAAGCGCTCTGGCAAATAATAATGCACTTGTCGATTGCTGTGTCCCATAGGGTGCTCCGGTCACAAGCAGTGAATAACGCATTAGCGTTCACTTCCCTGGAAATCACCACTTTTAAACTGACGGATATACAGGTAGACAGTATGTTTGGAGATATTCAGGCGATCTGCAACCTGGTTAATCGCATCCTTGATATCAAAAATGCCTTTCTCATAAAGATTCAACACAATCTGACGGTTCTTCGAATTATTAGAGACATTACGATCATTGGTCACTTCTTCGATGGTAAATTCCATTGTCTGAGCCACAAGATCATCAACTGAGCTGGCAAAGTTAACGCTGGAATCTACCTGGTGTAATTCTGGCGGCATAAATGTTGACATGATCTGTGAAAATGGAACATCCAGATTCATATTGATGCACAGCAGACCAATCACCCGTTGGCTATGATTGCGGATAGCAATCGTCACTGACTTCATCAGCACACCACTTTTCGCCCGGGTAAAATACGCACGGGAGACATTACTCTTTTCACCATGAAGGTCATGCAACATCCGCAGAGCCAGATCGGTGATAGGTGAGCCTACTTGTCTGCCTGTATGCTCACCGTTAGCAATCCGGATAGCGGAACAATTCAGGTTATCTAACGAGTGCAGCACAATTTCACAATGAGAACCAATCAGCATTGCCAGTCCGTCAACAACCGATTCATACGATTTGAGAATGTCATAGTCTGCCGGTTCAAACGGATGTTGTTCCGGAAGCTCATAATCGGAAATATCGCCGGGATTAAATGGATTAGACATTACAGATATTACCCTACGTAGCAGGAGCCTGTCATAAGCACTGCCGGGCAGACTCAAAAAAATAGAAACATCAGAAATATCAGTCTGGCAAATGTCGATTACTTAAGCCAGCGCTTTTATCATGGCAGGGAGAGAAACCGCCGCAGAGATGCGGCGGTTGAACAACATTACTGAGCTTTTTTAGCGTCAGATGAAGTGTCAGCGGCAGGCGCTTTAGCAGCATCATCAGCTTTTGGTGCCGGCTTGATATCCAGTAATTCAACGTCAAACACTAAGGTTGAATTTGGTGGAATACCAGGAACGCCGTTCTGTCCGTAAGCCAGATCTGGTGGGATAACCAGCTCAATTTTACCGCCTTTCTTCAGGTGCTTCAGGCCTTCGGTCCAGCCAGGGATAACACCATCCAGACGGAAAGATAATGGCTCACCACGTTTGTAAGAGTTATCAAACTCTGTTCCGTCGATCAGGGTACCTTTGTAGTTAACAACAACGGTATCGCTGTCAACAGGAGCCGGACCAGTACCTTCTTTTTCTACTTTGTACAGCAGTCCGCTGGCGGTTTTCTTCACGCCGGCTTCTTTAGCGAACTTAGCGGCGAAAGCATCACCTTTCTGAGCATTCTCTTTGGCGTCTTTTTCCATTTTCGCCTGAGCTGCTGATTTCACCTTAGCTTCAAATGCTTTCAGAGTCTGTTCAATGTCAGCATCGGATAATTTGCTCTTACCAGCGAAAGCATCCTGAACACCGTCGATCAGGAGTTTTTTATCCAGCTTGATACCAAGCTTCTCTTGTTCCTTCAGAGAATTGTCCATGTAGCGACCCAGTGAAGCACCCAGTGCATATGCAGACTGTTGGTTCTGGTCTTTAAATGCAGCATTAGTCTTAGGTGCCTGCTCAGTTGTTTTGGCAGCAGCATCCGCAGCCATAACCACAGGAGCATTCAGCGCAACGGCTAATGTGGTCGCTAACAATGAGACTTTAAACAATGATTTCATCCATATCTCCCAACCGAAGCATCAGACTCCGGTGATTATTGTGTTTTCATTACCCACACTATAACGGTATATATCGGTGTAACACACCGTCAGCACGATCATTCTCTGTTAACCTCCGACCTTTTTTGCATCAGGAAGTTTCAAAAATTATTGGGTCATTGCCGGGAATTTCAAGGCAGAGGGTGCCATGACAGCAAAAAACAGACGAATTACTGTTACGGGGGTCGAATAATCACCGGAGATCGAGCATCATGACAGGCAAAAGAAATAGTGAGGAAGAAGAATGCAAGCGTCCGAATGGGAACAACGTCTGGAAGCGCTTGAAAGCAAGATTGCTTTTCAGGAATTGACTATCGAAGAACTAAATCAGATAGTTGTCAGGCACGAAATTGAGATGGCAAAAATGCGGGACCAATTCCGGATGCTGGCAGAGAAAGTGAAAACAGCCGCACCGTCATTAGTCGCCCCTCAATCAGAAGAGACGCCCCCACCTCATTACTGAAGGCAGTACAGACAGCCGCATGGCAGCGGCTGTCTGAGGCTTGATTAGTGGTGACAGCCACATCCGCCGGTACCACAACCTTCCTGATCGTGATCGTGATCGTGATCGTGACCATGCTCACCATGCACATGACCGTGTGCCAGCTCTTCAGCCGTCGCTTCACGGATAGCCATCACTTCTACATTGAAGCTCAGGTTTTGCCCGGCCAGCATATGATTACCATCAACCACCACATAATCATCACCCACTTCGGTAATTTCTACCGGCACAGGCCCTTGATCAGTTTCTGCCAGAAAACGCATACCTACCTGCAGTTCATCAACACCGACAAACACATCTTTCGGTACACGCTGAACCAGATTGTCGTCGAACTGACCATAGGCATCGTCAGCGGCAATATTCACATCAAACTTGTCACCTGGCTCATGATTTTCCAGTGCTTTTTCCAGACCAGAAATCAGGGAACCATGACCGTGCAGATATTCCAGCGGCGCGTTTGCCGGGGATTCATCAACCAATACGCCATCTTCTGTACGTACCTGATAGGCGAGACTGACTACCAGGTCTTTTGCTACTTTCATGATATCTCCTAACCGTTGAGAACTTAAATCCTGTCCCATTGGTTTATTCTTGCCTGCAATAACACCAACCAGAAAGGTCCTGACCGGAAAAACGGGTTACTTTTCCTCTCCGGTCTTAATGGCGCTGATTGTAGCGAAATTCAATCCCACTGTAAGTTTCAGTGCAAAAAAAAGATAAAACCGGCACTATTTGGGGGTAAATACGCCAATAATCTGTTCATGATGCCGAATATTTTCGGTCACTTTTTTATTAGCCTCACGCATCTGATGGCCGCATTTTACACATTCGACGACATCAATGTTGTTTTCCTGCCACATCGCCAGAGTATCTTTTTGCTGACACTCAGGACAAACGGCCCCGGCAATAAAACGTTTACGCATTTCTCACCCTGCCTGTGATAAATACCGGGGGCGATAACGCCCTCCGGTCAGGTTTTACTTCGTTATTCAAACTCATCCCAGCCATCAAACTGTCGTTTTTCCTGCTGCATTTCCCGGTTGAATATATCTTCCAGCTCTCGACGAGCCTCACGGACCCGCGAAATCTGTCCGTTATCGTCGTGGTTAGGCATCAACTCACGTAACATTCGCATGTCCAGACGACGAAAATGGAGCTGAGCCCGCATCGCCTGATGCGGATGCATCCCCAGGCTAATCAAAGTCTTACGCCCTAACTCCAGTGCACTGGAAAAGGTTTCGCGGCTGAATTGTGTCACACCTGCCTGAAGTAATTCGTGAGCTTCCACACGCCCACGGGCGCGGGCCAGAATTTTCAAATGAGGAAAATGATGCTGGCAAAGCTGTACAATAGTCATCGCATCTTCCGGATCATTGCAGGTGACCACTATTGATTCGGCCCCTTCCGCCCCGGCAGCACGCAACAATTCGAGCTCTGTGGCATCGCCATAGTAGACTTTGTAGCCATATTTTCGCATCAGACTGACGGCGCTAATATCGCGTTCAAGTACCGTGATACGGGTATTATTTGCCATCAACAGGCGGCCTATCACCTGTCCAAAACGTCCGAATCCCACCACAATCACCTGCGGTTGATCATCTTCGACATAATGTTTTTCACTGGTTTCATCGCCGGATTTATTGAACCGGCGAACCAGAATTTTATCAATCCCCTGCATCAGTAAAGGCGTTGTCATCATTGATAAGGTGACAGTCACTAGTAGCAGCGGCAGCTGTTCGCCTGAAAACAGATGAGCAGTCGTTGCAGCCGAAAATAAGACAAAGGCAAATTCACCGCCCTGACTCAGTACTCCGGCAAACTGCAAACGTTCAGAGCTGCGTAAACCATAGATACGGGCCAGCACATACAACACCAGGGTTTTCACCGTAACCAGCACGAATACCGCCAGAACGATTTCACCAATATGGGTATATAACACGCCCAGATTCAGGGCCATACCTACCGAAATAAAGAACAGGCCAAGCAGTAAACCTTTAAAAGGCTCTATAGCAACTTCCAGTTCATGCCGGTACTCACTTTCTGCCAGCAAAATTCCCGCGATAAATGTCCCCAGAGCCATCGACAGTCCCAGGGCATCCATGAATAGAGCGGAACCAATCACCAGCAACAAGGCCGAGGCAGTAAAAACTTCCCGCACACCCGATGCCGCGATAAAACGAAATATGGGGCGCAGCAGATAACGGCCCCCCACCAACATACCGGCAAATGCCAGTACTTTCATGCCAACCTTAATCCAGTCGGTATGATGTTGGCCATCGCCGCCAGCCAGCAGAGGAATTAGTGCCAGTGCGGGAATGACCGCCAGATCCTGAAATAACAAGACAGAGAAGCCAAGTTGCCCCGCTTCGCTGCGATTCATCCCTTTGTCACGCATCAGCTGCAGGGCCATCGCGGTTGAAGACATTGCCAGACCAATACCGCCAATTAATGCTGCCTGCCAGGAAAAATGGGTCAGCCAGAGCAACCCTCCCAGAATCGCCGCAGAAAAAATAACCTGAGCGGCACCGACCCCAAAAATAGAACGCCGAAGCTCCCAGAGTTTACTGGGGTTAAGCTCCAGCCCGATAATAAACATCAGAAACACAACACCCAGTTCCGAAAAGTGCAGAATCTCATCAACATCACTGATTAATCCTACCCCCCATGGCCCAATAGCAATCCCCGCAAGCAGGTAACCCAGCACTGCGCCAATCCCGATTCTCGCAGCAATAGGAACGGCCACCACCGCTGCGCCCAGATAAATCACCCCCGCTGTTAACAGGCCTGGTCCTTCCATCAAATAACCCCCTGAGGTAATGGCTGGGACAGCCAGTCATCATAAGCACTGGCGAATGTTTTCATCGCTTTTGCACTCTGGCGTCTGGCACAATAGATAATCATTGGTGTTAACCAGTGCATCCGACAGGTTTGTGCGGTGAGTTCAAAAGGACGCATAATTTCTGTCATCGGATAGCGGTTCAGACCATGCTGATGATAAGCAGTTTCCGGTTCACCTGTGGTGATAACACTGCGCCAGTATTTCCCGGCCAGCGCATGCTCCCCGTTTCCGGTCGCAAATCCCCGCGATAAAACGCGATCAAACCACTCTTTCAGTAGTGCGGGACAACTGTAAGTATATAAGGGGTGCTGGAACACGATAATGTCATGCTCACGTAGCAATTGTTGTTCGTAGTGAATATCGATAAAAAAATCAGGATAGAAGGCATACAAATCATGCACAGTCACATTGTCCTGCTGCCTTGCAGTATCTAATAAAATCCTGTTTGCCACCGACTCCTGAGATTCAGGATGAGCGTACAGCAGCAGAATTTTGGGCTGTGTTGACATTGTTCTCCTCCAAATCATCGTCACGGATAACTATTTCAGCTACCATGCTGCACACAACTACCTTTCCGGTTTAATCGCTGGTTCCCTTTAGCTGATAATTTAACATATTCTGACGATACGGCGCTTATGATTGTCTTCTCTTCACTACAAATTCGACGCGGTACCCGGGTGCTGCTGGAAAACGCTTCCGCTACGATTAATCCGGGCCAGAAAGTAGGTCTGGTGGGGAAAAATGGCTGCGGTAAATCCACCCTGTTATCCTTGTTGAAAGGTGAGATGACCAGTGATGCCGGAAATGTCAGCTTCCCCGGGAACTGGGCGTTAGCCTGGGTGAACCAGGAAACGCCGGCATTGAATCAGCCAGCCATCGAATATGTCATAGACGGTGACAGAGAATACCGCCAACTGGAACGTGAACTAGCTCTGGCTAACGCAGAAAATGATGGCAATAAAATTGCCTTATTACATGGCAAACTGGATGCGGTGCAGGCCTGGACGATTCAGTCCCGTGCGGCCAGCCTGTTGAATGGATTAGGATTTAGCCAGCAGCAATTACAGTCACCGGTCAAAGACTTCTCCGGTGGATGGCGGATGCGACTTAATCTTGCTCAGGCGCTGCTTTGCCGTTCCGATCTGTTATTACTCGATGAACCCACTAACCACCTCGATTTAGATGCTGTCATCTGGCTTGAGCGCTGGCTTAAAAGTTATACCGGGACATTAATCCTGATTTCCCACGATAGGGATTTTCTGGATCCAACAGTGAATAAAATTCTGCATATTGAGCAGGAAAATCTGTTCGAATACACCGGTAACTACAGTGATTTTGAACGTCAGAGAGCCACCCGTCTGGCTCAGCAACAAGCCCTTTATCAAAGCCAGCAGGCTAAAGTTGAACATCTTCAGCACTACATTGACCGCTTCAGGGCCAAAGCGACTAAAGCCCGTCAGGCACAGAGCCGGATAAAAATGCTGGAGCGGATGGAGCTGATTGCCCCTGCTCATGTGGATAACCCGTTTAGCTTTCAGTTTCTGCCGCCGGAAAGCTTACCTAATCCTTTGCTGAAAATGGAAAAAGTCACAGCCGGGTATGGCGAGAAAGTGATTCTTAACTCGATCAAACTGAATCTGGTCCCGGGATCGCGGATTGGTTTACTGGGGCGGAATGGCGCAGGAAAATCGACGTTAATTAAATTACTGGCAGGAGACTTAATCCCTCAGCAAGGCGAAGTCACGCTGGCAAAAGGGATAAAACTTGGCTATTTCGCCCAGCATCAGCTGGAATATCTCAGGGCCGATGAATCTCCTTTGCAACATTTACAACGTCAGGCCCCGCGGGAAACAGAACAACAGCTCAGGGATTATCTCGGTGGGTTCGGGTTTCAGGGTGATAAAGTCAAAGAAGTCACCGGACGATTTTCCGGGGGAGAAAAGGCACGTCTGGTTTTGGCTCTGGTGGTCTGGGAACGACCCAATTTGCTGCTGCTGGACGAACCGACCAACCACCTCGATCTGGACATGCGTCAGGCACTCACTGAAGCACTAATTGATTACGAAGGTGCATTAGTCGTGGTGTCTCACGATCGGCATCTGATTCGTGCCACCACCGATGAACTTTATCTGGTAGACACCGGAAATGTCGCGGTATTTGATGGCGATCTGGATGATTATCAGCAATGGCTCACCACTCAGCAGAAAAACAGTGCTGCCGGGGAGTCCACCAAATCAGATCAGGAAAACAGCGCCCAGGCCCGTAAAGATCAAAAAAGACGTGAAGCTGAGTTGAGGGCACAAACCCAGCCTTTACGTAAAAAAATCGAGCAGCTGGAAAAACGGATATCGGTACTGCAGAACACTCTCAGCGAAAATGAGCAATTACTCAGTCAACCCGATATCTATGAACAATCGAGGAAAACTGATTTAACTGCGGCCCTGAAAGTTCAGGCAGAAAATCAGTCTGCTCTGGAAGAATGTGAAATGGAATGGCTTGAGATGCAGGAGCAACTTGAAGCGATGAGTTCTGCACCCCGCTGAAAATGTCACCAGGTTCAGAAGAGCTAGCAGTCGGCTGCCAGAGTCCTTGTTGCAGGTTGTGTCTGATACCACGACCTGCCATGACACCAGAAAAGACAGGGTATGGCAGAGCTGATGACCGACTGGCAGAAGATATTTATAACCAGATCAGGATGACGCAGGATGCGGTCAGTAATCCCATACCAATGTTAAAAATTGTCCAGGACTGACGGCTCTTTAGCCAACGGCTGATAAAGGTACCAAAACCGAGCCAGATCACGCCGGCGACGATATTCACCAGAAACATCGCGAAACTGATGGCCAACACCGATGAACGGTAGTTGACACCTGCGAGACTAAAACTTGCCACCGCACCCAATGACATCAACCATGCTTTGGGATTAATTAACTGCAATAATCCCCCCTGCCAGAATGGCATTGCCTTTGCGGATACTGCGGAATTATCGATATCCAGTGCTTCATAAGGAGCACTGCCTATTTTCCATGACAGCCAGAGTAAATACAGGCTTCCAGCAACTTTCAGCAATAAATGGAGAGCAGGATAGACCAGAATAAGGCCACCAATCCCAAAGGCCACCATGAGCAACATGACCTGCATGCCCAGCATAATGCCGAGCATCAGTGGAAATGACCGGATGAAACCAAAATTGGCGCCGGAGGCGGTAAGTAACATATTATTAGGGCCTGGTGTTATTGCCGCGACCCAAAGAAAGCCAAGTAACGAGAGAAATAATCCCATTTCCATGCGTGACACCATTCCTGTCTCAGGATTAAATTAACCTTTGAAACTATACAGTGAGTTATGGATCAGACAAGACCCGACGGTATGAAAATTTGTCGTAACGCAGCGGAGGAATTTACACCTATTCCTCAGTTGAAAAACCCTCATATTCAGACTCTTCTGCCAAGGATCCTGCGACGTATTGTGCGGATAAAACCCTACTGGCAGAGGCTTGAATTACCTGATGGTGATTTTGTTGATCTTGCCTGGAGCGAAAACCCGCAACATGCTCTGCATAAATCGCGGGCGGTTATTTTTCATGGACTTGAAGGAAGCGTTAACAGTCCTTATGCGCACGGATTACTGTCCTCATTTCAGAAACGCGGCTGGCTCGGTGTGGTAATGCATTTTCGGGGTTGCAGCGGTGAATCCAATCGTCGGAAACAGAATTACCACTCCGGAGATTTTGCCGATGCCAGCTATTTCTTACGCTGGATGAGGCAGACTATGGGGCAGGTTCCGACCGCCGCCACCGGCTTTTCTCTGGGCGGTAATATGCTGGCCTGCATGATGGGTTCACAGGGCAACGACTGCCTGCTGGACGCCGGCGTCATTGTTTCCGCTCCGCTGATGTTAGAGCCCTGTAGCTTTAAGCTGGAACAAGGGTTTTCGCGCTTCTACCAGTTCTACCTTCTGACACAGATGAAAAAGAACGTTCGCCGGAAACTTAAAGCTTATCCAGGGTTACTGGATATCACCGCCGAAAGACTGAATAAGATTCACCGGTTGCGGGAGTTTGATGATGAAATCACGTCAAAAAATCATGGTTTCATAGACGCTACTGACTACTATCGTCGTGCGAGTGGCATGCCTCTGTTATCTGGTGTCGAAAAACCAATGCTGATCATTCACGCTGAGGATGATCCATTCATGGTGCCGGATGTGATACCTAATCCGGAACATCTGTCGCCGAGCATCACTTATCAGTTGTCCCCATATGGTGGGCACGTTGGCTTTGTCGGAGGATCTCTGACTCGTCCGGTCATGTGGCTTGAACAACGCATTCCGCAATGGCTTTCAACCTGGCTGGATAAATAATCGTGATCATTCCCTGGCAACAAATCTCCCCTGAAACCCTGGATAACCTGATCGAGTCCTTTGTGCTCAGAGAAGGCACCGATTATGGCGAATATGAGCGTACACTGGCTGAAAAAACAGCGGATATTCGTCAGCAATTGAGTGCAGGGAAAATTGTCGTCGTTTGGTCAGAATTACATGAATCTGTAACTCTGATGCCTGCCAGTGATTTCAGGGCTGAGTAGTAACTTCTCCTTACTGACAGATGACACACGCTGCCAGACATGCTAACAATGCTGTCAGCCGTATCGGTCCAGGGAGCAAATTTTCATGTCCGCCAGACATCCTATTATTGCTGTGACCGGATCCAGCGGGGCCGGTACCACAACGACCAGCCTTGCCTTCCGTAAAATATTCCAGCAACTCAACATTCATGCCGCTGAGCTGGAAGGTGACAGCTTTCACCGCTACAGCAGACCAGAAATGGATGTTGCCATCCGCAAAGCCCGTGACTTAGGGCGACATATCAGTTACTTCGGCCCCGAGGCGAACGACTTCTCATTGCTGGAACAGACCTTTAACGAGTACGGCCTGCAGGGTACCGGCCGTTCACGAAAATATCTGCACACCTATGATGAAGCGGTGCCCTGGAAACAGGTCCCCGGAACATTTACTCCCTGGCAGCCACTGCCGGACAATACGGACGTGCTGTTTTATGAAGGTTTACACGGTGGAATTGTCACTGAACAGCATAACGTTGCCGATAAAGTGGACCTGATGGTAGGCGTAGTGCCTATCGTGAACCTGGAATGGATTCAGAAACTTGTCAGGGATATGCGTGAACGAAGCCACTCCAGAGAAGCAGTGATGGATTCAGTGGTACGCTCAATGGATGATTATATTAATTACATCACTCCACAGTTCTCACGCACCCACATCAATTTCCAGCGGGTACCGACTGTCGATACGTCTAATCCTTTCGCCGCCAAAACCATCCCTTCACTGGATGAAAGTTTTGTCGTGATCCATTTTCGTGGTCTGGAAGAAATTAACTTTCCCTATTTACTGGCCATGATCCAGGGTTCGTTTATTTCACATATCAATACACTGGTGGTGCCTGGCGGGAAAATGGGGCTGGCCATGGAATTGATTATGACTCCCCTGGTCAAACGACTCATGGAAGAGCGTTGCCTCAACTAAGGTCACGGGTGCTACCTGGCACCCGTGACCGCCTTGTTAGCGATTAATCACTTCAAAACTATGGGTAATGTTCACTCCTTTACCCAACATTAAAGATACGGAACAATACTTTTCTGCAGATAGCGTTACTGCCCGTTCAACGACGTTATCCGAAAGATTATGGCCGCTGACAATAAAATGCAGATTGATATGGGTAAACAAGCGAGGAGCTTCTTCACGACGTTCAGAAGTCAGCCTGACCTCACAATCAGCAACCTCATGGCGGCCTTTCTGCAGAATAGAGACCACGTCAATGGCACTGCAACTTCCGGTTGCCATAAGGACCATTTCCATCGGACTGGGTGCCTTATCGCCTGAGTTTCCATCCATCAGAACCTGGTGTCCGGACGCAGACTCCCCGATAAAGTTCAGTCCTTCGACCCATTTCACACGTGCCTGCATTATGCTCACTCTCAATTGTTAAAATTTCCGCCAGATTACTCCTTCAGAGTATAAACAGCAATCTGCCCCAAATGACAAAAGTCAGACAAGACAACAGGAGACAGTTTCGTCAGGGTGTGCTACAAACAGAGGGTAGAGTTTTTTTACCCGATGACAACTATGGCTAAACGAGCAGGATCGTCAGAAAGGAGCCTGACTGATTGTCGTGAATGCCAGCCGAAAATGCCCTATGATTTCAGCGCCCCACAGGAGCTTACCCCCTGTGTTTCCGGCACGATTACAACAGAGGATAGAAGAGAATGGTTCTTGGTAAACCACAAACAGACCCTACATTAGAATGGTTCCTGTCCCATTGTCATATTCACAAATACCCCTCCAAGAGCACACTTATCCATCAGGGTGAGAAAGCGGAAACCCTTTACTACATTGTTAAGGGCTCCGTCGCAGTTCTGATTAAAGATGAAGAAGGAAAGGAGATGATCCTCTCTTATCTGAATCAGGGCGATTTCATTGGAGAGTTGGGATTATTTGAGGAAGGTCAGGAACGAAGCGCCTGGGTACGTGCCAAAGTGGCATGTGAAGTTGCGGAAATTTCATACAAGAAATTTCGCCAGCTCATCCAGGTCAATCCCGAAATTTTAATGCGCTTGTCATCTCAGATGGCCCGGCGCCTGCAGGTCACTTCTGAAAAAGTAGGCAACCTGGCCTTCCTTGACGTGACTGGCCGTATCGCTCAGACGCTACTTAACCTGGCACGACAGCCGGATGCTATGACTCACCCGGATGGAATGCAGATTAAAATTACCCGTCAGGAAATTGGCCAAATCGTCGGCTGCTCCCGCGAAACAGTAGGACGTATTCTTAAAATGCTGGAAGATCAGAATCTCATCTCCGCGCATGGAAAAACGATCGTCGTCTACGGCACCCGTTAATTTGTGATATGCACGGCAGGCCCCTGCCGTGTTCCGTTTTACTGTCTACCTGCGGTTGTATCTGATGTGGCGCAGAATTATTTATCATCCGGAAGTCAATTACGCACTGCGTCAAACGCTGGTCCTCTGTCTACCCGTTGCGATTAGCTGGCTGGCGGGAGATCTGCAAAAAGGGCTGCTCTTCTCGCTGGTTCCCGCATGCTGTAATCTTTCCGGGCTGGACACTCCGCACCGTCATTTTTTTAAGCGCATTATTATTGGTGGATCGTTGTTTGCCTTCAGCAGCTTTCTGCTGCAATGGTTGTTGCAACATAATGTCCCACTACCATTTATTGTCGGAATTTTACCTCTGCTGATTGGTGTTTGCGGCGAAATCAGTCCATTACATGGCCGTCTGTTGCCGGGTGCGTTGATCGCCATGACTTTTACGCTCAGTCTGGCTGGAAGAATGCCGGTATGGGGCCCGCCACTATTATATGGCGGCGGAACATTATGGTATGGACTGTTTAACTGGTATTGGTTCAGACTGTCAAAAGATCAGCCGCTGCGGGAAACTCTTAGCCTGCTGTACCGTGCACTGGCTAACTATTGTGAAGCGAAATACGCACTACTCAGCAGTAACGATTATGATAAATCGCTGCCCGAACTGTTGAATTATCAACAAAAAGTTGTCGATCTGATAAATACTGGCTATCAGCAAATTCATATGCTTTCGGCGGAAAAAAACAGCCGCGAACGCTATTTAATCCGGACATTTATGATGGCCGAAGATTTGCAGGAACACATTTCTGTCACTCTTAGCCAGAGCAAAGATGTCAGGGAACTGGTGGAAAAAAGCCAGTCAGCGGACATAATCAAGCGTAATGCCGGGCAGGTGGCTGAGCAGTTAAGAAAGACAGCGGACAATATCCTGTATCACCAGATACCCGGCAAGTTTTCGATGAGTGAATCCCTGGAAGAGTTACAGAATATCGCCCGTCGGTATCCTGACAATCCTGTCGGACAATTTTACTCTTATCACTTCAGTAAAATAGCCAAAGTGCTGCAATCAGGGATGCCGCTTTATCGCCGTGATATTATGGCAGATACTCAGCGTCGTTTACCTTTTTGGCCGGCGTTACGCAGCTATTTGTCATTTAAATCGACGGCTCTGCGTACTGCAGGACGTTTCTCCGTGATGCTGATGGCAGCCAGTATGTTGGCCCTGTCGCTGAATATGCCAAAACCTTACTGGGTACTGATGACCATTATTCTGGTCAGCCAGAATGGTTATATCGCCACCCGGGTACGAATCCAACACCGTGCCCTTGGCACATTTGCCGGGCTTATTATTGCGGCCTTATCATTGAAGCTATCTACCCCGGAACCGGTCATCCTGCTCACGATGCTGGTGATTACACTGTTCAGCTATCTTTTCTCACGCCAGTATTACGGATGGGCGACGATTGGTTTTACCGTGACCGCGGTATACAGCCTGCAGTTATTATCACTGAATGGGGTGAATTTCCTGGTTCCCCGGCTGCTGGATACGCTGATGGGCTGCCTGATTGCCTTTGCCGGGATGGTTTGGCTATGGCCACAATGGCAAAGTGCGTTATTACGTAAAAATGCTCAGGATGTGCTGGAGACCTACCAGACCGCCTTACAAATCCTGCTTGGACCTGAACAAACTGCCGATGTGCTGGAAAATATCAGAATAAAAGCCAACCAGCGGCATAATGCCCTGTTTAATTCGCTGAATCAGGCCATGCAGGAACCCGGCTTTGATAACGAATACCTGAGTGAAATGCGCCTGTGGGTAACGCATAGCCAGTTCATCGTTGAGCATATCAATGTACTGACCACACTTGCCCGTGAACATACCATGCTGACTCCGAATCTTGCTCAGCGCTATCTGGAATCCTGTGAAATAGCACTGCAACAGTGTCAACAACGGCTCCGTTACCAGAATGATGAGGATCACAGTAATTTTGTCATGGATGCACCGGACAAAATTCCCCTCGGCCCGGTCACTATTATGGAAAGACAGCTGGATCAGATCTTGAGCCATCTTAAAGTGATGAAAACTATTTCGTCTATCGTCTGGCGTCAGCGTCCCCGTCACGGTCAGTGGCTGATAAGTAAAAATACCCACCCTGAACATAACAATAATGGCAGCCCAAAGGCTGCCAACAGAGACTAGTTTAGGCAAATATCTTTTCGGCAGCTTTTGCCAGACGGGACATTCCCTCACGGACATCCTGTTCAGGGATCACCAGGGACGGTGCAAAGCGAATAACCCCGGTACCGGCAGTCAGGATCATTACTCCCTCATCTGCTGCAGCATGCAGCAAATCACGGGCCTTCGACTGAAACTCTTCTTTCAGTGCGGCACCAATCAGTAAACCCTTGCCGCGGATTTCGCTGAAGACAGAGAAACGTTGATTAATTTTTTCAAGTTCTTCAACAAACCACTGACGACGCTGTTCAATTCCTTCCAGCACTTCTGGTGTGTTTATGGTATCCAATGCAGTTTCAGCAATGGCACACGCCAGAGGGTTACCTCCGTATGTCGTTCCGTGAGTTCCCGGAGACATTGCTGAGGCAATCTCTTCAGTAGTCAGCATTGCGCTGACAGGGAATCCGCCGCCTAATGCTTTGGCAGTGGTCAGAATATCAGGCGTAACTCCATAGTGTTCATAAGCGAAGAGTTTACCACTACGACCCATTCCGCTTTGCACTTCATCCAGGACTAACAATGCCTGATATTGGTCACAGAGCGCACGCAATCCCTGCATAAACTCAGGCGTGGCTGGTGTGATCCCCCCTTCGCCCTGGATGGGTTCCAGCACGACCGCACAGGTATGATCATCCATCACCGCTTTCACTGCCTCCAGGTCATTAAAAGGAACATGTACAATGTCTGCCGGTTTAGGCCCGAAACCATCAGAATACTTCGGCTGACCGCCGACCGATACCGTAAACAAGGTACGACCATGAAAAGCGTGATGGAAAGCGATAATTTTTGTTTTGTAAGGGCTGTGACGCACTGATGAATAGTAACGGGCTAGTTTAAATGCCGCTTCATTCGCTTCAGCACCAGAATTGGCAAAAAAGACCCGCTCAGCAAAAGTTGCGGCAATCAGCTTACTTGCCAGTCGTAAAGCTGGCTCATTGGTGAAAACATTACTGGTGTGCCACAGAGTTTCACCCTGGGTTTTCAACGTTTCAACCAATGCCGGATGGCAGTGGCCTAATGCCGTTACCGCAATCCCGCCGGAAAAATCAACATACTCTTTTCCCTGCTGGTCCCACACGCGGCTGCCTTTACCCCTGACAGGGACAAACTGAGCTGGCGCATAAACAGGCAAAATCACCTGATCAAATGTTTCCCGGTTTACTGCCATCGTCTCTTTTGCCATTGAATATCCCGCCTGATTGTCGTGTCTGTTAAATTAAATAACCAGTCAAAAAATATGCATAAAAAATCAGGTAAAGGCAAACATTAACCGGCCTGATTAACGAAGTTTTTCAATAATTCTACACCCTGCTCACTCATAATGCTTTCAGGATGAAACTGAACTCCCTCGACTGCCAGGGTTTTATGTCGGATTCCCATGATTTCATCAAACTGATGATTGTTTTCGCTCCAGGCAGTGATCTCCAGACAATCCGGAAGTGTTTCAGCCTCTGCAACCAGTGAATGGTAACGGGTAACAGTCAGTGGGTTATTCAGTTGACTGAACACCCCCCGGCCATCGTGGCAAATCAATGAAGTTTTACCATGCATGGGCTGTCGGGCACGAACCACATGGCCTCCAAACGCCATCGCAATCGCCTGATGTCCCAGGCAAACGCCAAGAATGGGTATTTTGCCGGCAAAATGACGGATAGCCGCCACCGAAATACCCGCCTGATCAGGTGTACAAGGTCCCGGGGATATCACCAGGTGAGTGACGGGTAATGCTTCAATATCTGCAAGTGTGAGTGCGTCGTTACGCTCTACCCGGACACTCACTCCTGCCTGGGTAAAATACTGGCAGAGGTTCCAGGTGAAAGAATCATAGTTATCGATCAGAAGTAACATGGCTGGCCTTTCCCGCCCGATAATCATCCAAAGTCTTTCCGGACATATCGCCATTTTCGGCATCCGACGATTCAGCGGCAGGCATCATTTTTAGTGCAGGAAGCCAGTGAGATTAACTGGTAATCTCACTGGCGGATAGCTATTCAGGGTAAAACTTTTGCAGAAATAATCGTCACTGGTTTTGACGGAACGTTCTGATAAGGACCGACATTGGAAGTAGCGACCTGGGAAATACTATCCGCAACATCCATACCTTTGATCACTTTACCAAACACAGCATAACCGAAGTCACGCTGACCATGATCCAGGAAGGCATTGTCAGAAACGTTGATAAAGAACTGGCTGGTCGCACTGTCCGGATCAGCGGTACGTGCCATAGAGATAGTCCCCCTCAGGTTACGTAATCCGTTGTCTGCCTCATTCTTAATCGGCGCTCCTGGTGCTTTTTCTTTCATATCCGCAGTGAAGCCCCCGCCCTGGATCATAAAGCCCGGAATTACCCGATGAAATACTGTGTTGTTATAAAAGCCACTATTGACGTAGCTGATAAAGTTTTTAACGGTGATCGGTGCTTTCTGATCATTCAGTTCCAGCTCAATGTTACCGGCTGAAGTCGTCAGCAACACATGAGTATCAGCCACTGCAGCCGCAGAGGAAAGAGCAAGCAATGCCACTGCTGCCGCCAAAGTACGTTTCAACATAATTACTCCCTGATGGAATTCACACTACGGAAAATGCGCTCAATTGTAGAGAGTTCGTTGGGTAAGAACCAGAGATTTACCGGAGAGAAAACTCCGATATCGCGGAAAAGATCAATGACATGCTGGAATTATGTGAATAAAATCATGTTTCTCATGAAATAAAACCATGATATTTCATTGATTATATATAAAGATCACGATTCACTTTACAATCCCTGGGTGTAATTACCGCCTTTAATTCTTACAAGGGTGTCAAACAATGACAAAGACCAACCTGATTGGCCTGACCTGGATTAGCTTTTTCTCCTATGCGCTTACCGGCGCCCTGGTGATTGTGACCGGAATGGTCATGGATAATATTGCTCAATCGTTTCATGTGCCAGTTGCCAGCATGAGCAATACTTTTACTTTTCTAAATACCGGAATTCTTGCGGCCATTTTCCTCAATGCCTGGCTGATGGAAATCATCCCGTTAAAACGCCAGCTGATTTTCGGCTTTATTCTGATGGTGGTGGCAATTTTCGGTTTAGTGACCGGGCAAAGTCTTGCTGTCTTTTCTGTATGTATGTTTGTACTGGGTATTGTCAGTGGCATTACTATGTCGATAGGGACTTTCCTGATTACTCATCTGTATGAAGGACGGCAACGGGGATCGCGACTGTTGTTCACTGACTCATTCTTCAGCATGGCAGGAACACTGTTTCCTATCATCGCAGGTGTGATTCTGGCAAAAAACCTGCCCTGGTACTGGGTTTACTGCTGCATTGGCCTAATCTATGTGGCTATTTTTATCCTGACACTGATGGTGGAATTCCCTGTATTGGCTAAATCCAGCCAGTTGAAACCGACAGAAAAGGAAAAATGGGGGACTGGCGTATTCCTGCTGGCTCTCGCTGCACTCTGCTATATCCTCGGCCAGCTTGGTTTTATCTCCTGGGTACCGGAATATGCCACCAAAGATCTTGGTGTACCGATTACCGAAGCCGGACAACTGGTAGGTAACTTCTGGACAGCCTATATGGTAGGAATGTGGGTGTTCAGTGTAATTCTGCGCTTTGTTGATATGCAGAAAATCCTGGCAGTGATTACCGGACTCGCCACCGTATTAATGTTCTGGTTTACCCACAGCCAGGCAGTATCAATGCTGCATATTATTATTATGATTCTGGGTTTCAGTTCCAGTGCTATTTACACCACGATCATTACACTTGGCTCTCAGCAGACCAAAGTCGCTTCACCAAAGCTGGTGAACTTCATTCTGACCTGTGGAACCATTGGTACCATGCTGACATTTGTGGTCACCAGTCCGATTGTGAGCCACAGTGGCCCGCATGCAGCACTGTTTACCGCCAACGGTCTGTATGCGGTGGTATTCATCCTGAGTGTGTTGCTGGGCTTTGTCAGTAAACACAAGCTGAATAACAAATCTGCTGCCTGACAGGTTCCACGGTAAGTTACAAAAAGCGCCGGTTCACCGGCGTTTTTTTATGGGTACAGGTAATAAAAAAGGCCACCTTGTGGGTGGCCCTATGCTCAACAGATTACCGGTTGGTGGCTGGTAAGTTACAGAGGACGGGCAACAAACCCTACCGCCTGGTACACCTTATCCAGTGTTTCACGGGCACGAAGGCTGGCCTTCTCTGCACCCTCTTTCATGATGCGATTCAGTAATTGTTCATCATTACGGTACTGTTCAAAACGTTGTTGCAGTTCAGTCAGCATTCCAGAGACTGCATCAGCAACCGCACCTTTAAGATGTCCATACATTTTATCGCTGAATTCTTTCTCCAGTTCAGCCACCGGCTGACCGGTGACTCCTGACAGGATATCCAGCAGGTTTGAGACGCCAGCCTTCTCTTTAATATCATAACGAATCACAGGCGGCTCATCGGAATCAGTCACTGCGCGTTTAATTTTTTTCACTACCGATTTAGGATCTTCAAGCAATCCGATGACGTTATTACGGTTGTCATCTGACTTAGACATTTTCTTTGTCGGCTCCAGCAGCGACATTACGCGGGCACCCGATTTTGGAATAAAGGGTTCAGGAATCCGGAAAATATCACCATACAGAGCATTAAAACGCTGAGCAATATCGCGACTCAGTTCCAGGTGCTGTTTCTGATCTTCCCCGACAGGGACCTGATTGGTTTGGTACAACAGGATATCTGCTGCCATCAATACCGGATAATCAAACAGTCCGGCATTAATGTTCTCAGCATAGCGGGATGACTTATCTTTGAACTGTGTCATACGACTCAGCTCACCAAAATAGGTGTAACAGTTGAGTAACCAGGAGAGCTGGGCATGTTCCGGAACATGGGACTGTACAAAGATTGTTGATTTTTCCGGATCAATCCCGCAAGCCAGATAAAGGGCAAGTGTATCGAGCGTCGCTTTATGCAGTGCCACAGGGTCCTGGCGGACAGTGATCGCGTGCTGGTCAACAATGCAGTAAATGCAGTGATACTCATCCTGCATCTGCACCCATTGACGAAGTGCCCCCATGTAATTACCAATGGTTAATTCACCTGAAGGCTGTGCGCCACTAAAAACAATGGGTTTACTCATAGATTTTATCCTGATTCATTACCGCCCAAGCAGGGGCAAAAGTTGGTCAAACGTTTCCAGCACTACATCCGGCTGGCTGTCTGCAATAGGCTCACCGTAGTTATATCCGTAGGTCATCCCGACACTGCGCACACCTGCTGATTTTGCCGCCTGAATATCATTTCGCGAATCACCAATAAACAGCAACTCATTGGTATTCATCCCGAATTTTCCCAGTACCAGATAGATTGGCGCCGGATGGGGCTTTTTGGCTACCACATCATCACCGCCAATCACCAGCGAAAACAGTGAGTCAATTCCCAGTGATTTGAGTAATGGTGCGACAAAAGGTGTAGGTTTATTGGTGACTACTGCCATAGGAAGATTTTGCTGATGCAATTTTTGCAGAGTCTGGCTGACCCCAGGAAACAGCGCACTACCTTCTTCGGCAGTTTGTGCATAAAAATCATCAAATAACCCACGGCTCCTGAAGATATCTTCACCTGAAGGCTCATGTTGCAATGCATAAGTCAGCGCACGTTTCATCATAATATCAGCACCGTTACCAATCCAGGTTGAAACACGGTCAACCCCGGCAACCGGTAAATTCATATGCTGCAACGTTAAGTCCACTGCTTTCGCCAGTCCCGGAGCACTGTCAGTCAGGGTGCCATCCAGGTCAAAAGCCAGTGCACGAATATCAGTGAAATGAACCATTTGCACTCTCCAGCTCACGGCGCATATCATCAATAATCTTTTTATAGTCCGGGTGACCAAAGATTGCCGACCCTGCTACAAACATATCTGCACCTGCAGCAGCAATCTGGGCAATGTTATCGACCTTAACTCCACCATCAACTTCGAGACGGATATCAAAACCACTATAGTCAATACGTTTGCGGGCTTCACGTAATTTGTTCAGTGTGGATGGCAGAAAACTTTGCCCTCCAAATCCCGGGTTAACCGACATCAGTAAAATTACATCTATCTTGTCCATCACGTAATCAAGATAACTGAGAGATGTTGCCGGATTAAAGACCAGGCCGGCCTTACAGCCGTGTTCTTTAATCAGTTGCAGAGTACGGTCAACATGCAACGTGGCTTCCGGATGGAATGTAATATAGCTGGCACCTGCCTTAGCAAACTGAGGGATCAGGCTGTCTACCGGAGAGACCATCAAATGAACATCAATCGGGGCAGAGATACCATAATCACGTAACGCTTTCAGAACCATCGGCCCCATCGTCAGGTTAGGAACATAATGGTTATCCATGACATCGAAATGGACAACATCCCCCCCTGCAGCAAGCGCTTTCGCGGTATCTTCGCCAAGTCTGGCAAAATCTGCAGACAAGATTGAGGGTGCTATTAAATAGTCTTTCATCCTACTCTCCCGATAGCATTTTTCAGGCTCATTCCCTGAAGAATGACGCTGGTTAGGGTCAGTTTAACGATAAAGCGCCAATATTTCGTTGACTTTGGTTCGGCCATTCACATTACGGCTGATAGAGCGTCGGGCTTTCACCACATGCAGAATGGCCTCTTTATACCATTGTTGCGTCAGTTCCGTATCATGGTTAGAGATTAGCACAGGGACGTCACATTCCCTTGCCAGTTTTTCGGCAAGTTCGGCCAACTGGATCTGCTCAGGCAGGCTAAAACTGTTGGTATGGTAGGCAGTGAAGTTCGCAGTAGCCGATAAAGGCGCATAAGGTGGATCGCAATACACTACCGAACCCGGCATTGCCTGGCTTAATGTAGAATCGTATGACTGACAGATAAAGGTCGCCTTTTGTGAACGTTCAGCGAACCATAACAGTTCTGCCTCCGGAAAATAAGGCTTCTGGTAACGCCCGAAAGGAACATTAAACTCCCCGCGCAGATTGTAACGGCAAAGCCCATTATAGCCATGGCGGTTTAAATACAGAAATAGCAGTGCACGCCGGTAAGGATCGCGACTCTGATTAAATTCTCTACGATGAGCATAATAGGTATCAGAGTCATTCGATTCTGCTGTAAAGAGTTGGCGAGCATCAGCGATAAACGAACTACTGTTGGTTTTGATGATATTGTACAGATTGATTAAATCGCTATTAATATCAGCCAACAGATAACGGGAATAGTCAGTGTTCAGAAAGACTGAACCTGCACCAACAAAAGGTTCGACTAAGCAATCCCCTTCGGGCAGGCATCGACGAATGTCATCAAGCAGGTGATATTTCCCCCCTGCCCACTTCAGGAAAGCGCGGTGTTTTTTCATGCTGTCGTAATAGAGATGTTTTCATTAATGGCTGTGGATAAACCGACAGCAGATCTGCGCTTATAAATGGGGCTGCTATCAGCAGCCCCGGTGAATATCACTTTGCAGCCTCTTTCTTCACCTGACTTAGAGGTTTAACCCAGGGGTTCTGTGCCCGTACCGCCTCTGGCAGAGCACTGATAGCTCGCTTCGCTTCAGCAGATGTTGCATATGAGCCGCTCACCAGAACAAACCAGGGTTTACCATTACGTTCGGTCTGATACACATGATAACTACTCAGTTTCTGCTGTCTGGCCCAGTTGTTCAGAGCATCCTGGCGGGTCGCTCCACTCAACTGCAGAGTATACTCACCCCTTGGTAACTGGCTGGCCGTCTGTGTCGCAGGCTTCTCTGTGCGGGTGACGGAAGACGCAGCAGCAGCCTCACGTTTCACCGGTTTTGCTGTCTGGCTAACAGATTTAGATGATTCTGCCGCCCGGTGCTCCGCTGCTTTCTGTTGATTAGCTTTACGCTGCTGAACAATCCGACGCTGCTCTTCAGTCCTGCGTTGTTCCGCAATTCGGCGGTTTTCACGCTCACGCTCACGCTCAGCGGCTACCGCCTTACGTTCGTTGCTGTGGCTGACACTGCTCTGTGGTGCCCGATGAGCGGCCGTTGGAGTAGAAGCAGCAGGTGCATCGGTTCCTGCGGAAGATGTTGTACTCAGTTTAAGCTTACCTGTGCGTTCTAAGGTTGCCGGCGCTGTGGGCAACGATGTCTGAGATGCATCTCCGGCAGCAGGAATTTGCGTGTTATTGAGTGCACTGCCCATATCACCTGAAACGGTAACACGTTGCTGATCTGCTGTAGGTGCTGCAGGATTTCCCTGTGAAGGAGTCGAGGAAATTGCTGGCATCGAAATATCATGGCCGGATGAGGCATTTGCCGGATTAGCAGCATTACCCTGAGTGACAGTAGTCTCCGGAGTAGAAGATGCCGGAGCCTGAGAGTTAGCGGTGGCTGGCTGACCACTCATTCCTGCAGAGCCGGAAAGATCGATATCTTTACTGGTGCCGGCAGAAGAGTTTGCTGTCGAAGATGGAGCACTACCGGAAGGACTTTTCAGTGCAGACCCAATACCCAGAATTAACATCAGCAGCACCAGAATACCCACCGCAACCATAATATGTTGCTTAGAAACAGGCAATTTTGGCCCTGGAGATGATTTACGGCTTCGCGCAGCAGGGCGATCACTGGCGTCAGGTTTTAACTCATCTTCCGGTTGAAACTCATCCATTAAACCACCTCATACTTAACCGTTTGTCTCTCGCTGTCCATTGCTGTGCAAGAACACTGTATGTCGTATTATTAGTCTGGCTGACAATCATTGATTGCAGCTAAAACAATATCATGTGCAACACCACTTCTCACTTCTGACTCACCAATATTGCGTGGCAGAACCAAACGAAGTTCACCACCCAGTACTTTTTTATCGCGCATCATGTGCGGCAGGTATTCCTCAGCCGCCATTTCACGTGGCCCTTTCACCGGGAGTCCGGCGCGTTCCAGCAAGGTAATAACCCGTTGAGTATCTTCGGCGGCAAAACCATTAACACGTTCTGCCGTTCGGGCAGCCATCACCATCCCGGCAGCAACGGCCTCACCATGTAACCAGTTACCGTAACCCATATGAGCTTCAATGGCATGCCCAAAGGTATGACCCAGATTCAACAACGCTCTGATTCCGGATTCACGTTCATCTGCCACGACGACATTCGCTTTAATCTCACAGCAACGACGGATACACCATGAGAGTGCATTTTCATCCAGGCCCACTAATTCTTCCATGTGCTGTTCCAGCCACACAAAAAATTCTTTATCCAGAATGATACCGTATTTAATCACTTCTGCCAGTCCGGACGAAAGCTCACGTGCTGGCAGGGTTTTCAGGCAATCAGTATCAATAATGACCGACACGGGCTGATAGAATGCGCCGATCATATTTTTACCCAGAGGATGGTTAACTGCGGTTTTCCCGCCGACAGAGGAATCGACCTGAGAAAGTAAGGTCGTCGGCATCTGGATAAAACGAACGCCACGCTGATAACAGGCAGCCGCAAACCCTGTCATATCACCGATGACTCCGCCACCAAGGGCTATCAGAGTGGTATCCCGACCGTGGGGTTTTTCGAGTAATGCTGTGAAGATTTTCTCGAGGACGGTCAAAGTCTTATATTGCTCGCCGTCAGGTAATATCACCTGATCAACGATAACGCCTGCAGCCGAGAGTTTCCGGGTGACAGAACTCAGGTAAAGCGGTGCCAATGTGTCATTGGTCACCACCATCGCATGATCTCCGGTACTAAGTGGCCAGTATGATGCAGGATCATCAAACAAACCTGCAGCTATGCTGATCGGATAACTACGTTCTTCAAGTGAGACCGTGATCTGCTCCATAATGATCGATACCCTGCGACTGAGTCTGCTTAAGACAAATTAATTACTTTCCAGCATATGAATAATCTGGTTTGCGACCACTTTAGCACTTTGCTCATCGGTTCTGATGGTCACATCTGCAATTTCTTCATATAGAGGATTCCGCTCATCGGCCAGTTCTTCCAGTACTTCTCTCGGAGGAGAATCCACCTGAAGCAACGGACGACGTTTATCACGTTGGGTACGTGCCAGCTGCTTTTCTATCGTGGTTTCCAGATACACCACCACGCCGCGGGCCGAAAGCCGATTGCGGGTTTCCCGTGATTTTACTGAGCCACCGCCCGTCGCAAGGACAATTCCCTGTTTTTCAGTGAGCTCATTGATGATTTTTTCTTCGCGATCACGAAAACCATCTTCGCCTTCTACATCAAATACCCAGCCAACATCAGCTCCGGTACGTCGCTCAATTTCCTGATCGGAATCATAAAATTCCATATTGAGTTGCTGAGCTAACTGACGACCAATAGTGCTTTTGCCGGCACCCATAGGCCCAACCAGAAAGATATTTCGTTTCTCTGCCATTTTATCGGTATTACTAAGAATTCGTTGATGATACCCCGCGTTCAGCCTTGCTGACAGGCGGGACAGACACTGAGACCTCATAAGTGTTAATAAGAGTCAGACAAAAAATTATCTCAACACTCAGGGCCATTTGGCAACCAAATAAATGATCTCCGGTGAAGCTTTCTCCCCACGGAGCGATATTTAACCGTCTGATTTGTTCATTTTTGCAACAAACATACGGCAGGCAATAGCCATAACCTGATATTTTATCTGGTCCCGGGCAGCTGCTCCGGGTTTACAAAATCGCTAATCTTTTATGCTAAATAATGGGCTGCGTCAATGTTGATCCCTGTCCGACAGGATAATAGCCGTCTTTATCAGGGAAATATGAGTCTGGGAGTGATAAATATCACAAGTTCCCGCTTAGTTTGTTGACTCACATCACGACGAAATAAACGCCCGGCTACCGGAAGTTCTGCCAACCCGGGGACTTTATTCTGCTGCTGACTTTGATGTTGCTGAAAAATCCCGCCCAGCGCCAAAGTTTGCCCATCCTGAATCGTCACTTTGGTCTCAATCTCCTGTTTATCAATGCTCAAAGGCATACTACTCCCTTTTTGCAAGGCTTTACCGGGCACATTCTGGCTGATATGAATAGTGAGCCGCAGGTTGCCTTCTCCAAGCACTTCCGGCGTAATTTTCATGCCCAGCACAGCTTCTTTAAACTCGATGGTCGCCACATCGTCCTTACCCTGAGAAACGACATAAGGAATCTCCGTCCCTTGTTTAATCGAAGCTGGATTCCCGTGAGATGTGATAAGCCTGGGACTGGCAATGATTTCGACCTGATTCTCCTGCTCAAGCGCACTTAATTCAAGGTTGAGCATCTTTCCATTAAGCCTTGTCAGCGTGATTCCGGCGGTAATAAAAGGTGATTCAGCCTGCAAAGGAATATTCAACGTCGGGGAAGACAAAATGTCATCCACCAGTGTGCTGCCAGTCAGTCCCCAGTTAACCCCCAGTTCGTGCAATTGCTCCTCACTAATGGTGACGATATGGGCGGTGATTTCAACCTGAGGGATTGCAACATCAAATACTTTTATCCATTGCGCGATATCTGCCAGCGAAGACTCAGTATCCTGAACAATTAACATATTTGCCCTACTGTTCAGTGAGATACGACCGTTCGGGGTCAGTAAACCAGAACGGTCATTTTGTAATAGCGAGCGGATCTCATTGACGTCGGTATAACGAAGAATAAAACGTTGAGTCTTCAAAGGAACACGATTCTTCTCTGGCAGATGAGCTGGTTCCTGCTCCAGTTTCTTCGGGGGTACTGGCGAAACACGCAGTATGTTTTGCCTGAGTTCAGCCTGGACACCCGCTATTTCTGCCACCAAAGCAACTGCCTGTGGCCAGTCAATCTGATGTAACCGCACTGATATTTCCCTGTTCACCCCCGGAGCAATCACCAGATTCACCTGCCGAAATTCGGCCAGGTGATAAAAAATCTGGTCCACAGGAGTGGCTTCAAAATCAAGTGATATCATATTGCTACTGGCAGACGTTGCAGAAGCAGAAGCAGAAGCAGAAGCAGAAGCAGAAGCAGAAGCAGAAGCAGAAGCAGAAGCAGAAGCAGAAGCAATACAAGCCAAAAGGCATAAAAACAGTAAGTCAAACTTCATTACGATATCCTTTCGTCAGTGTCATAACCCATGCGGGAAGCCGGCATTCCGGACGATGTCGAAGAATGACCCGCCTCCGGTCAATCTGTTCAACCTGCCATAATGTTCCCGGCAGGAACTGGCCCGGTAACAATAAATAATGCCCCTTCTTTGGGTGGCGCATTATTGCTGCCTGTCTGCCCTGCTGCAGCAGGGTTCCCCGGAGTTGCCATTGTGCTTCGCTGCTCGCATCAGTCTGGCATAGCTGACCATCAGCCAGAGGACGGAAAGGATCACGTTCGCTACACAGTACGCTGACTGAAAACAGACACAGCAAAAACCAGGCATTATTCATGGAGATTAAGCCATATTGCCAACTGTAATCTTTCATCTGACCCTGAACGGTTTTCCAGGGAAAAGCGGCCAGGGTACATGGGCGGATTGAGTTGTGCCATCTGAAGGAAGAGTTCAGGAACGTCAGGCCATCGAAGTTCCAGTTGTAATTCAACAGGCCTGGCGCTATTACGCCAACGTATGACTTTCCTGTGGCTGGCTGAAAGTAATTGTTCCAGGCTACCCGCATCCTTCTGTTGCAGAACTTCACTTTCGGACTGCCACAGAACACGCAGCTGTTCAGGCGTGGCCAACTGAACATACTGTTGGCGCTTTTCGGTCAGGGTCATGCGCTGTTGAAGATATCGTTGTTCACTGTATTGATAACGCCGCCACTCAGGTAAAATAACCATAAAGCAGGCAGAGAGAATGACAGAGGCAGACAGGAAGCTGAAAACCATCCACTGCTGACTGGGTGGCCGGAATAATAAAGACAGGCTGGTATCATTCATCATTGTTTTCCTCAGAAAATTGCATCACTTCCGCCAGGGCAGCTTTTAGTGAAAATCGATATTCTCCGGCAGAAGCCGGCCCTAGCTCCTGAATATCGATACGGGTAAAAAAAGGCAGAGCCCTAAGACAACGACTAAAGATGAATAAACTCGCCAGAGAATCTGTCTGGCCTCTCAACAGCAGGCTACCTTGTTGCTGATTTAAAGAATGTAACCATACTGAGTCAGGCATTAGCACAGGCAGTTGTGATAAGAACGTCCTCCAGTGCATGAAGGTCTTTTGCTGGCGGCGACGATTGCTATTTTGCCGTTGTGATTCAAGTAACCGCTGATTCAGTTGTTGTTGCTGAGCCAGTAACTGAACTGTTTGCTGAATTACTGCCTCCTGCTGGCTCCCCCACAAATCTGAACGAATCCGACAACCTTGCAGGTACTGCCTGATGCCTGCGGAAATCATAGTCACTGTGAGCAACAGCAATGCAATTCCTGACAGCCAAAACTCCTTTCTGCGACGAAGGATTTTTTCCCGCCATGGCAATAAATTCACCCCGGTCATAGCCTGTCCCTCTGACGCAATGCAAGTCCGGCAGCTAAAGTAAAACTACTGTCCTGAACCGCGGATGGGGGATCACGATGAGTGAACAGAGAAAAAAGTTGAAAGGGATGAAATCCTGGTGGCAGTGGCTGTTGCGGGCTGCAGCAAAACAGACGCTCTGTGGCTTCAGGACATTGTTCCAGACATACCGCAGCGGCATCCGTTGATTGTTGGCGAAACTTCCAGCCATCACTGACAACGCCGTTCCGGCAACAGGACCACATCCAGAAAGTTTCACTGCCATGCAGTAAAATCTTGTCGCCGGTTCGTGGAAGCAGTTTCATCACCACGGCCAGGCAGCCCGGCATAAGCTCAAAAACATCAGGGCAAAGACCGGCCCGTTGGAAAAGAGTTATCCATTGCTGTACTACCAACTGACTGGCCATGGTGACAGATACCTGCAGTGGATGAGCCCTGCTGTATTGATAATCCAGAGCCAGAGTTCCATGGCCTTCCGGAAATAACTGACCAGACGCGGTGCGGACATATTGGCCAAGCCGGGGTTCATGAAGCACAGTTGGCGGAACTTTCAGACTTCGCCTCAGCACCAGATGAGGGGGCAACCCTACCCGCAATGAAAAATTTGCCGGCAATCGTTTATGCCACTGGCTCAGAAGCTGAACCAGTTCTTCCTGTGGAAGGGGATTAGCGTCAGTACTATTCTGAACACTGAGAGCATGTTGCCACTGGTCACAGAGTTGCCAACCCCCACGCCTTCTCTGTATGGCCAGTGCGGTGACCTGTTCGGGCTGGATATCCAGCCCAATATTCCAGTGAGAAAAGAACATCGGCGACACCTCCATTGTGTCTGTTCCGTAAAATGACGTATCAAAGCATCCCTCTTGCATTTATACTACGCGCCGATTGTTTATAAACTATCCGGTTGACCTATAGCGGGAAATTTCAGGTGAAGTTCTTAAAGTATTTATTCATTTTTGCAGTGTGTTGCGTTTTGCTGGGGCTCGGCTCGGTTTATGGCCTATACAAGTATATTGAGCCCCAGTTGCCTGACGTAAACACTCTGAAAGACGTTCGCCTGCAAACACCCATGCAGGTGTACAGTGCTGATGGCGAACTTATTGCTCAATTTGGTGAAAAACGACGCGTGCCGCTCAGGCTAAACCAAATCCCACCGGAAATGGTCAAAGCCTTTATTGCCACCGAAGACAGTCGTTTTTATGAACACCATGGTGTTGACCCGGTCGGTATTTTCCGTGCAGCCAGCATTGCGCTAATGACGGGACACGCAACGCAAGGCGCCAGTACAATTACGCAGCAGCTGGCACGTAACTTTTTCCTCACACCAGAAAAAACACTGATGAGGAAAATCAGGGAAGCCTTCCTGGCCATCCGGATTGAACAACTACTCAGCAAAGATGAAATCCTCGAACTTTACCTGAATAAGATCTATCTGGGTTACCGGGCTTACGGTGTCGGCGCTGCAGCTCAGGTTTACTTCGGTAAAAACGTCGACCAGTTAACACTGAGCGAGATGGCGATGATCGCCGGTTTACCTAAAGCACCCTCAACTTTTAACCCGCTCTATTCACCGTCCAGAGCATTAGCGCGACGTAATGTGGTCCTTTCACGTATGTTGGATCAGCACTACATAACCCAACAACAATATGATGAAGCGCGTCAGGAAAAAATTGATGCCAGCTATCATGGCCCGGAAGTCGCATTTACCGCACCTTATATTACCGAGATGGTCCGTCAGGAGATGGTAAAACGCTACGGTGATAATGCTTATACCGATGGTTTTAAAGTCTATACCACTATTACCCGCAAACTGCAGACCGCAGCGCAGGATGCCGTACGTAAAAACGTTATCGACTATGATATGCGCCATGGCTACCGCGGGCCGCAGAAAGTGCTATGGAAAGCGGCCGATCAACCCTGGGATAACACCCGGATTACTGATGAGCTGAATTCTCTTCCGGTGTACGGTCCTTTGTATCCGGCGGTGGTGATGTCTGTAACTCCGGATTCAGCCAGCGTCATTATGAAAGGAGGTTCAACGTTATCTCTGTCTCTGGATGCCGTTCGCTGGGCAAGGCCCTTTAAGTCCGATACTCTGCAAGGTGCCACCCCACGAGCAGTTAATCAGGTACTCCAGCCAGGGCAGCTTATCTGGGTACGTCAGGCCGACAGCCAGTGGATGCTGGCTCAGGTACCCGATGTTAACTCGGCGCTGGTATCACTCAACTCAAAAACCGGCGCAATTATCGCACTGGTCGGCGGGTTTGATTACGGCCAGAGCATGTTTAACCGCGCCACCCAGGCATTGCGTCAGGTGGGTTCTAACATCAAACCTTTCCTGTATACCGCTGCGATGGATAAAGGGCTGACACTGGCAACGATGCTTAATGATGCGCCGATTTCCCGCTGGGATGCCGGTGCCGGTGCTGACTGGCGACCTCACAACTCACCTAATACTTATGACGGACCGATCCGTTTACGCGAAGGGCTTGGGTTATCGAAAAACGTGGTGATGGTCAGAGCCATGCGGGCAATGGGTGTTGACTATGCTGTGAAGTATTTACAACGTCTTGGTTTCCCCGACCAGAATATTGTTCATACCGAATCTCTGGCATTAGGTGCAGCCTCCTTCACCCCTCTGCAAATGGTTCGTGGCTATGCCACATTAACCAACGGCGGATTCCTGATCGATCCCTGGTTCATTCAACGGATAGAGAATGCCGACGGTACTACTGCCTTTGAAGAAAAACCAAAAATTGCCTGCCCGGAGTGTAATATCCCGGTAATTTATGGTGATACGCCAAAATCTGCAGCACTCAATGAAGAAAGCATTGAAAATGTGGCCCCCCCCGGACAGACCTCCTCCACGCCGGCAACATCACCGCAGACCGATCTTGAACAGGCCCCTGACCAGACCACAACAGATCAGCAGTATGCACCTCATGTGATCAGTACACAGCTTTCTTTCCTGATCAAAAGCGCACTGAATTCGAATGTGTTTGGTGAACCAGGCTGGCAGGGTACCGGCTGGCGCGCAGGCAGAGATCTGAAACGAAATGATATCGGCGGTAAAACCGGTACAACCAATAATTCTAAAGATGCATGGTTCTCCGGATTTGGCCCGGATATCGCGACGACAGTATGGATTGGCTTTGATGATGCCAGGCGAGATCTTGGACGCAGTACATTATCTGGTGCGATAAAAGATCAGGCTTCAGGCTATGAAGGCGGTGCGAAGAGTGCCCAACCTGCCTGGGATGATTATATGAAAGTGGCTCTGGACGGTGTACCGTTACGCCCTCTGGTTCCACCCGAAGGGATCACGACCGTCACCATTGACCGAAGTACCGGGAAATTGTCGAAAGGAGGCAGTAACAGCCGCCAGGAATACTTTATTACCGGAACCCAACCCACCGAATATTCGGTCAATGATTCCAGTCCAACGATCATGGATAACGGCCAGAGCCACGATCTGTTCTGAGTATGACGATGAATCAAAAAAGCCGGCAGTGCCGGCTTTTTTGATCAGGTCCGGCATAATTACACGAGTCTTCCCTGTCTGGTAAGCCATTCACGCAGTAAAAATAAGGCACTGACGTTACGGGCTTCGCTGAACTGATCTTTTTCCAGTAAAGACAGCAGATCATTCAACGGCCAGCGATGAAGAATAAGAGGCTCAGGTTCATCTCCCTCCAGTTTTTCCGGATAAAGATCTTCTGCTACGATAATGTTCATCCGACTTGAAAAGTAAGAAGGGGCCATCGTCAGACTGGCCAGTAATTCTGTTTTCCTGGCACCATAACCTACCTCTTCTTTCAGTTCGCGCTGGGCTGCCTGTAAAGGTGTTTCCCCGGGATCAATCAGTCCTTTCGGGAAACCCAATTCATAGCTTTCCAGACCTACGGCATATTCTTCAATCAGCAATACCGAATCCCCGTCCAGGGCCAGGATCATCACAGCCTCACGCGAAGAGGGCTTCATCCGTTCATAAACCCGCCGCTCTCCGTTACTGAATACCAGGGAAACTTCCTGGATAGTAAACAGTCGGGAACGGGCAACCTCACTGACTTTTAATATTTCCGGCTTTTTCAGGAGACCCATTGATAACCTCGAAAAGAGCGTTGTTATGAACGCATTTGTAGTTAAAAGCTATTGAACCACAGCTACCCCTTTAAGCTCAAATTTCTCAGACTGACTCTTCACATCTGTCATCAGGTCAGGCATTATTTTCCGCACCGCTATACCTGAAAAGGTCTGCTATACAATCAGAATAAACCGATACCCTGCAGATACTGTCCATCATAGAATGATTCGGGCATAGCGTATTTATCTATCACCGGAATATACGATCCTCTAATAAAGAAATCATTTCCATTGCATGGATGACTGTCAATGGCAATATTTTCGATAAAAAATGACAATGCTGCATTTTTTCCGGGATAAATCACCTTTGTGAATTTTTCAGGGCCAGGTTGAACACTGCATGAGCATGATGATCACTCTATTGGCATTGGCAATTATATTGACAGTCGCCGCAATAATTTACGTCACGAGGTTCCGGACTTCCCCGGAGAAAATTCTATTACGGACACCCGCCTCGCTCCGTAAGATTTCTTCTGACGAAAAGCAGGCTGTTGTCAGGTATCTGTCCCGTATCCCAGGCCAAACCAGGCCGTTCCTGTCGCTGTTAAACAAGCATAATGCCAGTAAAGATCCCGTTTTAACGTTGCAGAGCAACAGAGTTTACTCGGTTACTCACCCGATAACCCGCTATGGCCTCTCTACTGAATCGCCTCAACAACATCGTTATTATCTGGATACGTTAGAGATTCATCTCCCCCCTCTCTGGGAAAAATTTATTACGGCAGAAAATAGTATTGAGCTCATTCCTGCCGGTAACATCCTGCTGGTCACTGCACTGAACGGGCATCAGCTCACCAGTTATGACCGGGAAGTTTCTGAGCTTCCGGCCCGGCGCGCTGCTCCGGCCAACTCCTCTGCGTCTATCCGTAAAGAGAAAAGCAGTAATATCGAATTGCTGCATATCCGCAAAGAAACCCCGGAAGAACACCAACTCTCAAGACCTGACGGCACCGCTGAAGCTCTGATAATTTGCCTTGCGATGCTGATTTTATTTTTAAGCCAGCTGGTTCCGGCCGGACTCATGGTGTGGCTGGCTCTCCCTGCCCTGTTGATGATCGCCGGAAGCGTCTGGTTTATCTACCGCCCAGCCCGGTTAAGTGATTTTCAGGAAATACACTGCATGAAGGGTACCCCCAAGCGCTGGGGATTATTTGGTGAATCAAACCAGGAACAGAGCAATATTTCTCTGGGCGTGATTGATCTGCAGTACCCTGAATACTGGAAACCTTATATTCATCATGATCTGGGCAAGATCACCGAAATTGATATGAATGCCAGTAAACAGGTCGTGCGCCAGGGACGCTTCCTCTCTTTGCACGATGAGATACGTGAATTTCCACTGGTTCGCTGGCGGAAGAATGCCATTCTGGCGCTGGGTTCCATTCTGACTCTGATTATGATGATAAGCTGGGTTCCGACGGGTACCCCTTTTAAACTCAGTATGGCCTGGCTACAGGGCACCCAGCGAATCGAAGTTACCTCACTCAAACAACTCTCGTCTATGAAACTTCAGGTGGGAGACCTGCTGAATGTCAAAGGCCAGGGAATGTGTTCAGTACCCGGTACTTATCAGGGAAGCAGAATGTACGGCTATATGCCATTTGACTGTTCAGCGATTTACTGGAATAACGCAACCCCCCTGCCGTTACCTCAGTCTGAAACGATAGATGAAACCCTGGCACTGTTGGAAACTATCCGCCGTCAACTGCATCCGGGCTCAGCAGACAGCCTGAAAATCAACCCACAATTGGCTCTGGCTATCGAAAAGTCCGGGATGATACTGCTGGATGATTTTTCCGACATTGTCATCCAGACCAATCAACTATGTGCTCAACCCATGGATTGTACCCGGCTGAAAAATGCCCTGGTCAACCTGGAAAATGCCAGGGACTGGAATGCTCTGGTGACTAAAGCAAAATCAGGACAGCTGAATGGTATTAATGTTCTGCTCCGCCCGGTCAGCGCTTCCACGCTGGAAAACCTGGTCAACAGTGCCGCAGCAACCTTCTTTACCAGCGAAACCCGTAAAGCTATCGAAACTCTGAATAGCCCACCACCTGGGGGCTATCTGCTGATAAGCGATCAGGGTCATCAGTTTGTCAGACAGCCGCAACCGGATGTGCCGTTATTTAATCTGGATGCACCGGAACAGTGGGATGAACTGCAACGCATCTCCGCCATGTTGTTACATACCGCGTTTAGTGCCAGCGGGATAATTACTGCCCTGACCGTTGATGCAAATGGGACCACTCATGTTTCTCTTCATGAAGCTCCCGGTAACGGGGTATTATGGCGTTATCTGCTAACCTCCTTGTTCTTAATCGCTCTGGTGGTATGCCTGGTGGTAAATTGCGTGTTGCTGTTACGTGGTATCCGTAAGGATCATCTGCGTAGTCTCGCCATCCAGCAATATTACGATAAATGTTTCAATCCAACTCTGGGTCACTCCGGGGATACACGTTCATTGTTCTGATCCCCTCTGAATATGTTAATCTGCCGCCCTGTAAACAGTAACACGGTCGGTCAGTGATAGCCTCTCAGTACGTGATTCGCCGCCAGACTGTAAATACACAGCCTGCTGTGTGATAAAATCACCTTGGGGATGTCAGTTATCATCATACGATCTGGTATCGCAAGGTCGCAGATATGATGAACAGGATGTGCTCAGTTTCTTGATTTACCGATATCCACCCATACTTACAGATAGCGCGGGGCAGGTCATTAAGTTTCAGACCAGACCGCCCACTGTTGCCACCCTGGTTATGCGTTGCATAACCGGTAATGTACAGCAGTACGAGGATACGACGGGGGTCAACATGAAACCACAGGATCCCGGCCAGGATGTCCGGCTGGACAAATGGCTTTGGGCAGCTCGTTTTTATAAAACCCGGGCTATTGCCAGAGAGATGATTGAAGGCGGCAAGGTACATTATAACGGTCAGCGAGCGAAACCAGGTAAGCATGTTGAACTGGATGCACAGCTGATTTTGCGCCAGGGAAATGATCAACGTACGGTAATTGTTACCGGGATTAGCGATCGCCGTGGCAGTGCCACAGATGCACAACTGCTGTACCGGGAAACGCCGGAAAGTATTGAAAAACGAGAGGCTCAGGCCTTAGCCCGCAAACAGTTTGCCCTGACGATGCCACATCCGGACCGACGTCCGGATAAAAAAGAGCGCCGTCATTTAATTAAATTTAAATTAACGGGTGATGAATAAAATATTCACCCTGAGAGAGACCTTATGTCAGTACAAGACCAACTCCATCGTTTCTTATTCAACAATGTTGCCGTCCGTGGTGAACTGGTGAATGTGTCACAAACACTGCAGGACATTGTTAAAGACCATGACTATCCACAGCCGGTTCAGGAATTGTTGGCGGAACTGCTGGTCGCGACCAGCCTGATGACTGCAACCCTGAAATTTGAAGGGGACATTACTGTGCAGCTACAGGGAGATGGCCCGCTATCTATGGCAGTGATCAATGGTAATAATCATCAACAGTTGCGTGGTGTGGCCCGGGTTCGTGGCGATATCGCTGCCAACAGTACACTGAAGCAGATGGTCGGCAACGGCTACCTGATTATTACCATTACCCCGGAGAAAGGTGAACGTTATCAGGGGGTCGTCGGGCTGGAAGGTGACACACTGGCCGCCTGTCTGGAAGATTACTTTATGCGCTCCGAACAGTTACCGACCCGGATTATTATTCGGCAGAATGAACAAGGGGCTGGCGGAGTTCTGTTACAGGTACTGCCGGCGCAGGACACGGACGCCAATGATTTTGAGCATCTTGCGACATTAACCGATACCGTTAAAGCCGAAGAGCTGGTTTCGCTTTCCGCGACTGATATGTTGTGGCGTTTGTATCATCAGGAAGAAGTGACAGTCTTCGACCCGGTCGATGTGGTATTCAAATGCACCTGCTCCCGCCAGCGGTGTGGGGAAGTTCTTAAAACCGTTGCCAGCGAAGAAATTGATCAGATTTTGGCTGAAGATGGTCAGATAGATATGCATTGTGATTATTGCGGCGCACATTATATTTATGACGCTGTCGATGTTGCTAATATTCGTAACAATGCCGTGGCGGGTAGCGACTCAATTCATTGATTTCCCGAAAGAGCGTGCCTCGTCGCACGCTCTCCCCGGTCTCTGTTTAACCGTTTGTTGACATGAACTGTTTAAATTAATGCCAACAATTAAATTGAATTACAACCAGCATCACACTTTTCCCCACCCCCACTTTCTGCATTATCTATCCGGTGTAAACTGCCTGGATTCATCAGACAGATGATATTCCATCCGGTATGGATCAGTCTGTCAGTCATCAAACCAGGCACATCCATTTGCAATTTCAGGATTCAAAGGAGCAGTCGTATGTCTTCCAGACACGGGAAGTTACCCGATCTTTCGCCATTAGGTATCACCGCCCCGTCAGAGATTATTTATAACCCTGACTATGACACACTGTTTAATGAGGAAATGAATCCCGGGCTGCAAGGATATGAGCGTGGAATACTGACAAATAATGGGGCAATTGCTGTTGATACCGGGATTTTTACCGGCCGTTCGCCTAAAGATAAGTATATCGTCCGTGATGACACTACCCGCCACAATGTGTGGTGGAGCGACAGCAGTAAAGGAAAAAATGATAACCAACCCCTGTCTCAGGAAACCTGGCAGTCACTAAAAAAGCTGGTCACGTCAGAGCTGTCAGGCAAACGTCTGTTTGTGGTGGATGCTTTTTGCGGAGCAAACCCTGACAGTCGTCTGAGTGTGCGGTTTGTAACCGAAGTGGCCTGGCAGGCGCATTTCGTCAAAAATATGTTTATCCGGCCGACTGAGGCGGAACTGACAGAATTTGAACCCGATTTTGTGGTGCTGAATGGCGCGAAATGCACCAACCCTGACTGGCAGTCTCAGGGCCTCCATTCAGAAAATTTTGTCGCATTTAACCTGACAGAACGCATCCAGTTAATTGGCGGCACCTGGTACGGTGGCGAAATGAAGAAAGGGTTGTTTGCGGTAATGAACTACCTGTTACCTCTGAAAGATATCGCTTCCATGCATTGCTCGGCAAACGTCGGGAGAGAAGGTGATGTGGCCGTATTCTTTGGGCTGTCAGGCACGGGGAAAACGACGTTATCTACCGATCCGGCCAGAGAGCTGATTGGTGATGATGAACATGGCTGGGATGATGATGGCGTATTCAACTTTGAAGGAGGTTGCTACGCCAAGACTATCCACTTGTCCGCAGAAGCTGAACCCGAAATTTATCAGGCTATCCGTCGTGATGCATTGCTGGAAAATGTGGTGGTGCTGGCCAATGGCAGTATTGATTTCAATGACGGCAGCAAAACCGAAAATACCCGGGTCTCTTACCCGATTAACCATATTGATAATATTGTCAGCCCGGTCTCGAAAGCGGGTCATGCCCGTAAAGTTATCTTCCTGACCGCGGATGCTTTTGGGATTTTCCCTCCGGTATCACGTCTGACCCCTGAACAGACTCAGTACCACTTTTTGTCTGGTTTCACCGCAAAACTGGCCGGAACCGAACGGGGAATTGTTAAGCCTTCTCCCACCTTCTCCGCCTGCTTCGGTGCTGCATTTTTAACCCTACACCCGACACGTTACGCTGAGGTGTTACTGAAGCGTATGCAGGCTGCCGGGGCAGAAGCTTACCTGGTCAATACCGGCTGGAACGGTAAAGGCTCACGTCTTTCACTGAAAGATACCCGGGCCATTATCAATGCAATACTGAGTGATGAGTTACAGCAGGTTCCTCTGCATACTCTTCCGGTATTTAACCTGCAGGTTCCTGTCTCTTTGAAAAATGTGGATGACCATGTTTTAGATCCACGCAATAGCTGGGAAAGTGCAGAGAAATGGCAGGAAAACGCAGAAATTCTGGCGCGTAAGTTTATTGATAACTTTGAACAATATACGGATACAGAGACCGGTAAAGAGTTGGTGAAAGCGGGCCCGGTTTTGCATAACTGACCGTAGACTGACGGGATGAACATGCCCGTCAGTCTGTCAGCATTCAATGGCCAGAAGTGGTCGTCTGAGGGAGTTCTGAGGCCGGGACCGGCAACCAGGCTCTGATACGTAATCCACCCTGTTCACTTCTGCCAATTTCCAGTTCTCCGCGATGAGCATCAATAATACGCTGTACTATCGCCAGCCCTAAGCCAGTACCGCTGGTACTGCGTGCACTGTCGCCCCGCACAAAAGGCTGTAACAGATGCTGAATCTGTTCAGGTTCTATTCCCGGACCATTGTCTTCCACCTGGAACCATGCCCTGTTCAGCTCGCGGCCGCTACTGACCCGAATCCAGCCATTTCCGTAGCGGGCGGCATTGACCACCATATTGGCCACCGCACGCTTAACAGATAGCGGATTGATATCCAGCAACAACTCACTGGTCATTACCGCATTATCAATTTCGCGTTCGTAACCACTTTCTGCAGCAACCACCTCGCCCAGCACAGTATTCAGGTCAACCCGCTCAGTCTGCATTTCCTGTCCGGTACGCAGGTAATCGATAAATTGCTCGATAATGGCGTTACACTCTTCAATATCCTTATTAATAGATTCGGATAAATAGCGTTCTTCTTCCCCCATCATCTCGGTCGCCAGACGAATACGGGTCAGCGGAGTCCGTAAATCATGACTGACGCCTGCCATCAGCAGAGTGCGATCATCAGCCAGTTGTTTAATTCCGGCCGCCATCTGATTAAACGCCCGGGTCACTGAACGAACCTCAGAGGCACCATACTCCCGAAGAGGCGGAGGTATAATCCCCTGCCCAACCTGCAGGGCAGCGTGCTCCAGTTCAACCAGTGGCCGGTTTTGCATGCGAATAAACAGCCATGCACCGCAAATCGCCAGTAACATAATCGCGAGGGTATAACGGAACAGCGGGGAGAAATCCCCCTGATGAATCTCGGTCAGAGGTACCCGCACCCAGATATCGGGTGACAACCAGGTTTTCAGCCAGACCACCGGGGAATTTTTATTCACTTCCACCCGGACATCGGTCGGGCCACCCAGTTGCTGAGCCATCTGATCACTGAGAAACTCGTAATGCTGAGCCCAGCGTAACCCTCCTTCCTCCGCGGCCGCATTGGTATACAGTGAAATCCCTAATTCCCGATAAATCTCCCGACGAAAGGCCGGAGGAACTTCGAGTTGCGTCCCATCTTCCAGTTGCAGCTTATCCGTCATCAGCATTCTGACTTCATACGCCAGAACCTTATTGAATTGCTGCAAGCTTGGCAGAATAGCGAAGTTAAGCACTACCAGATAAGTCGTTACCAGGCTGACGAACAGCAAGGTAACGATTAATAGTAAGGTACGTGCAAACGAACTGCGTGGCGAGAAGCGGAATCGCTTCATGCTTTACTGCCGTCCGGAACAAAAACATAGCCCAGGCCCCAGACAGTCTGGATGTAACGTGGGTGTGCCGGATCTTCTTCAACCATGCGACGCAGACGTGAAATCTGAACGTCGATAGAACGTTCCATAGCGCTATACTCACGACCACGGGCCAGATTCATTAACTTGTCACGGGACAAAGGTTCACGTGGATGGCTGACCAGCGCTTTGAGCACTGCAAATTCCCCACTGGTTAATGGCATTGGCTCATCTTCACGGAACATTTCCCGGGTACCGAGGTTCAGTTTAAATTTACCAAACGCAATCACCGCTTCTTCCTGAGAAGGTGCACCCGGCAACTCATTTGCCTGACGGCGTAAGACGGCACGAATTCGGGCCAGCAGTTCACGCGGATTAAACGGCTTAGGAATATAATCATCAGCCCCTATTTCCAGCCCGACAATCCGGTCAACCTCTTCACCCTTGGCGGTCACCATAATAATCGGCATCGGGTTACTCTGACTGCGTAAGCGACGGCAGATAGAAAGACCATCTTCTCCCGGCAACATCAGGTCCAGAACCATCAGGTGGAAAGATTCACGGGTCAGCAGGCGATCCATCTGTTCAGCATTCGCCACACTACGCACCTGAAATCCTTGCTCCGTCAGATATCTTTCCAGCAGTGCCCGCAGTCGCATATCATCATCGACCACTAAAACTTTGTAATTTTCCTGCATTTCTTCACTCCCAAAGGCACAATTGCCTGATGCTGTATTGTTAAAAAAGATATATTACAGTGACAGTTTATAATGGTTTATATTCTGGCCAAAATTGTTACAAAGCATATTAAACAGCAAGTTATGTCTGTTTCGGTCTATGACAGCCAGGGAAATGTATTGAATTTACACAAACTTTTCTTCTGGCTTGTAAAGTTGCTTCCGGGCCATTATTTCTGCCCCACAACCCGTTTTCGGGCTCAGATGAAGAAATTCTGACTTCCACGGACGCGACTCCCTACAAAAGCTGACTATTTACTGACACTTCATTACTGTCCCGGGGATCCCGAATGAGAACGCCACTGATTACACGTGAAGGCTACAATCAATTAAAGCAGGAACTTGACTATTTGTGGCGAGAAGAACGCCCTGAAGTGACAAAGAAAGTCACCTGGGCTGCCAGTCTGGGTGATCGTAGCGAAAATGCTGATTATCAGTATAACAAAAAGCGGCTAAGGGAAATTGACCGACGGGTTCGTTATCTGACAAAAAGTCTTGAAGCATTACGTATCGTTGATTATTCACCTCAGCAACAAGGTCGAGTATTTTTTGGCGCGCTGGTAGAAATTGAGAACGATGAAGGTGATATCCGTCAATTCCGTATCGTGGGTTACGACGAGATCTTCGGCCGTAAAGACTATATCTCCATCGATTCACCGATGGCCAGAGCCCTGTTAAAAAAGGAACCCGGCGATACCGTCAGAGTCGAAACACCTGCTGGCATTGCTGTCTGGTATGTGAATTCCGTTACCTACCCTGACGCCGGGTAGGAATATCTCCCAAAGCGGGCGCGGCCACTGGCATTTTGTCCGCTCAGTCCGTATAACTGTCCGCTATAAATTAACCCCGTAGAAACCTGATGCAAAAGATGAAAAATTCGCTAAGCCAGATTATTGCAAGTGAACTTCAGGTGCGGGCAGAGCAGGTCGATTCTGCCGTGCATCTGTTGGACGAAGGGAATACCGTGCCATTTATTGCACGTTATCGTAAAGAAGTGACCGGTGGCCTGGATGATACACAGCTGAGACAGCTGGAATCCCGACTGGGTTATTTGCGTGAACTCGAAGATCGTCGTCAGACTATCCTCCGGTCCATCGAAGAACAGGGTAAAATGACCCCCGCTCTTGCCACTGCACTGACCAGCACACTGAGTAAAACTGAGCTTGAAGACCTGTACCTTCCATTCAAGCCGAAACGTCGGACCCGTGGGCAGATTGCTATTGAAGCCGGGCTTGAACCTCTGGCCACGCAGTTATGGGAAAATCCTCAGTCTGATCCTGAAACTACCGCCCTGCCGTATGTCGACTCGGATAAAGGAGTCGCAGACAGCCGCGCCGCTCTGGATGGTGCCCGATATATCCTGATGGAAAAATTTGCCGAAGATGCCGTTCTGTTGGCCAAAGTTCGTGACTATCTGGCGAAAAACGCGCATCTGGTTTCACGGGTCGCAGAAGGGAAAGCTGAAGAAGGTATAAAATTCCGCGATTATTTCGACCACCATGAGCCACTTTCTTCAGTCCCATCTCACCGTGCATTAGCCATGTTCCGTGGCCGAAACGAAGGGATACTACAGCTGTCGATTAATCCGGACCCACAAGCGGATGAGCCGCCCCGCGAGAGTTATGGTGAAACGCTGATCGCCAGCCATTTACAGGTCATTTTTAACAAAGCTCCGGCCGACAACTGGCGTAAAGCCGTGATCAGCTGGACCTGGCGCATTAAAGTGTTACTCCATCTGGAAACTGAACTGATGGGTACCCTGCGCGAAAAAGCGGAAGAAGAAGCTATTAATGTTTTCGCCCGCAATATGCATGACCTGCTGATGGCCGCACCTGCCGGGATGCGTGCCACAATGGGGCTCGATCCGGGTTTGCGCACCGGTGTAAAAGTTGCAGTAGTCGATGCTACCGGTAAACTGGTGGCGACCGATACGGTGTATCCACATACCGGACAGACCGCAAAAGCAGCAGCGGCTGTTGCTGCACTCTGCACCCGTCACCAGGTAGAACTGGTCGCTATTGGAAATGGTACCGCCTCCAGAGAGACCGAACGCTTCTTCCTCGATCTTCAGAAGCAATTTCCACAGGTCACCGCGCAGAAGGTGATTGTTAGTGAAGCCGGAGCGTCAGTCTATTCTGCGTCCGAACTCGCCGCTCTGGAATTCCCTGACCTGGATGTTTCATTACGGGGAGCAGTCTCCATCGCTCGCCGGCTTCAGGACCCACTCGCCGAACTGGTTAAAATCGATCCTAAATCGATCGGTGTTGGCCAGTACCAGCACGATGTCAGCCAGAGCCTGCTGGCGAAAAAACTGGACGCAGTGGTCGAAGACTGTGTGAATGCGGTAGGTGTCGACTTGAATACCGCTTCGGTTGCCCTGCTGACCCGTGTTGCGGGCCTGACACGGATGATGGCCCAGAATATTGTCAATTGGCGCGATGAGAATGGCCGTTTCCATAACCGCCAGCAACTCCTGAAAGTCAGCCGGCTGGGGCCAAAAGCGTTTGAACAGTGCGCCGGCTTCCTGCGGATAAACCAGGGGGATAACCCGCTGGATGCTTCCACAGTCCATCCTGAAGCTTACCCTGTGGTAGAACGCATCCTGGCAGCCACTCAGCAGGCTCTGGATGAGTTGATGGGTAACAGTGCTGCAGTGCGATCATTAAGCGCCTCGCAGTTTACTGACTCCCGTTTTGGTCTGCCTACTGTGAATGACATTTTAAAAGAGCTGGAGAAACCCGGCCGCGACCCACGCCCGGAATTTCGTACTGCTACTTTTGCCGAAGGCGTGGATACGATGTCTGACCTGCTGCCAGGTATGGTTCTGGAAGGCTCGGTTACGAATGTCACAAATTTCGGGGCATTTGTAGATATCGGGGTTCATCAGGACGGGCTGGTGCATATCTCTTCACTTTCCGACAAATTTGTCGAAGACCCTCATCAGGTGGTGAAAGCCGGTGATATCGTGAAGGTGAAAGTGCTGGAAATTGATTTACATCGTAAACGTATTGCTTTGACAATGCGTCTGGATGAACAACTATCTGAGCGTCGTAAACCGGTAGCACAAGGAAACACAGCAGGACAATCGCGCCCACAGGCTCGTCAGGATAATGGCAAATCTCGTCAGAAACCTACAGGTAACAGTGCCATGGAAGATGCACTGGCTGCGGCCTTTGGTAAAAAACGTTAGATCTGACCTGACTGTAAAGACTGGCGGACCACAACAACGTGTTCCGCCAGCTCTGCTATTTTCTGCACATTGCGAGGTATATCAGCATGCTTAGTGGTCGGCCCCGGCAACAGGCACTGATTTAATCACTTCAATATCAGCACGCCCACCAATAGCTGCACCGAGTTTTTTAAAGGCCGGTGACTGCTCATGTTCTGCCAGATGTTGTGCGGAAGTCCAACGCTCAAGCATCAGAAATTGTGAGGCATTCGCGAGATTCTGATGAAGGATATAGGCTTCGCAACCTGGCTCCTCCTGCACTTCTCTTTCGGCGATTTTCAATGCTTCAGCAACACCCTGTTCTTCGCCCGCTTTTACGGTAATCAATGCAGTAACAGTAATAACCTGACTCATATCTGACCTTTAGATAGAAAGTGATATACCGGCAACACCGACGGTATAGATTTGATTTTTAAGTATGCAACGCTAAGACAGGGAATGACAACCAGCGAAAGAACAGAGAAGCATTACAGGGTAAAAATCTCACCACACGCAGGCAACTCATGTTGCCTGCGCGAAGAAATATTATTTGTAGACCTCAGCCACTGCACTGATACGACCATGTTCACGTCCGGCGATAACCCTGAAGTATCTGCCACCTTTTTTGTCGGCCTCGGAGGAGAGAATTTTATGAGCATCCATCGGGGAAGTTGCATGATTAGTCGTGGATATCGTACCCAGTGACTCGAGTTTCATCTCATCTACCTGCTTTTGAGTCACTTCTTCAGCGGCAAATGCCGAAAAGGAGAACACACCTGCCACCAGAGCGGTTATTGTATATTTAATAAATTTCATAGGGTAAGCCTCTTAGTTTGTCGTTTAGTCATCTAAACCCACGGCATAGAGGGATAGTTCTGAGTGAACAGAGAATCCATGTGCTGCAGTCCAGTCGGGGTAATTCAGGGACTCACCTAAATTATTAGTGTGCAACCGGTAAACAGGCAACAAACTTACAAACAAAATTCAACAATAACGCAAAAATTCAATAACACTCTGACAAAACAGATCCGGATGTGAAATAAACGGTGCGTGCCCGGCTTTTCCGATAACTACCGACTGACCTTGTCCTGCCAATTGATCCACCTTACCGGCAATGACTCTTGGCACCAGACCATCCAGTGCACCATAAACCCGCAGGAAAGGAACATTTAGCAGGGGTAATTGTTCACGCAGGTCCGTGGTTTGTAATATTTCCAGTCCGGTAGTCAGCACTGACAGATCCGGCAGAGGTTGCGACAAAATGGCCTCACGCAGTAACCGGGTATCCTGCCGTGCCGTTTCGGTGCCAAGGGTTTGTAGTGCCATAAAGCGATCAATGGTTTTTTCAAAATGGTGACTGAGCTGCTGACTAAACCCTTGTAATACCGAAGGTTTGATTCCTGGCCAGTTTTCCTGTTCAGTGAAACAGGGAGAGGAGGCAACAGTAATTAGTCCGCGTACCGGGGTCTCTGCCAGCCCGGCCAACCGGGTCGCCACCAGACCACCCAGCGACCAACCCGCAATCAGCGAATTGTCAGGAATCTGCGCCCGCAGAGTGGCTACTATTTGCTCCAGGCTCAGGGCCGGAAATCCCTGACTGCGCCCGTAACCCGGCAGATCGACCAGATGCAGGCGAAAATGTGCTCTGAGTGGGTCGATCACCGGACGCCATACTTCGGCATTCAATCCCCATCCGTGCAGCAGCACAAGATCCGTTTTTCCCTCTCCACAAGTATGCCAGTAAAGCGACATGATAAATGACCCCTAAATAAACATCAGGATACCATGCTTACTCTGAAGAGTTATTGCTGGTTATGTCATCTGCCACTGGCCCTACCCGCCACGGGTATATGTAGTAGCTGCCAGCGTCGTCTTCCACGCTTGCCGGCATTGTGCCTGCGTTGCGGTTTACCTGCAGCAACGGATAGCGCAGAATGTGGCCGCTGCCTGCAAAAGCCCCCGCCGTGGCAACACCTGGTCTGTGCGGGAGATTATCAACCACCACTGAGCAGGCTGTTACATAAATTTAAATTTTCCGGCTATACCGCACTCTCGGTGATGCTTGCCCGGCTTATTTTGCTAAGCTGGCTTAAGCAACACAGAGAGCATGGACTACACAAACCGGATATCCTGCTATGTTCACCGTTACACAAACAGCGGCTCCGGCAGCGGGGATTCAACCAGTCAGCCTTGCTGGCACAACCATTGGCTCACTGGCTGGGCTGTGAGTTTGATTCAGAGGCTTTACGCCGTACCCGTAAAACCGCTGTGCAGCATCAATTGAATATCTCGCAGAGAAAACAGAATCTTCACAATGCGTTTTGTATTGAAAAACAGCTGGCAGGACGCCATGTTGCATTAGTCGATGATGTTGTGACCAGCGGCAGTACTGCCGGTGAAATTTCACGATTACTGACCCAATCTGCTGTGGCCGATATCCAGGTCTGGTGCCTGTGCCGAACCTTGTAGAGTCACAGTGATGGGCGTATTATAACCCACTGTTTCAGTCAACTATTGAGCAATGCTATGATCCGTATTACTGACACCGCCCAGGAGCATTTCGCTAAGCTTCTCGCCAAACAAGAAGAAGGCACACAAATCCGTGTGTTTGTGATCAATCCGGGGACCCCTGGTGCAGAATGTGGTGTCTCCTATTGCCCTCCGGATGCTGTGGAAAGCACAGATACTGAACTCCGCTTCGACAATCTGATCGCTTATGTTGATGAGCTGAGTGCCCCTTATCTTGAAGAGGCTGAAATCGATTTTGTGACCGATAACCTCGGCTCTCAGCTGACCCTGAAAGCACCGAACGCAAAAATGCGTAAAGTTGCTGATGATGCCCCATTGATTGAACGGGTCGAATATCAGTTACAGGCCCAAATCAACCCGCAACTCGCCAGCCATGGCGGTAAAGTATCGCTGATGGAAATTACCGATGACGGTTATGCTATTCTGCAATTTGGTGGCGGATGTAACGGCTGTTCAATGGTGGATGTCACCCTGAAAGAAGGGATTGAAAAAGAACTGCTGGCCGCGTTCCCTGAACTTAAAGGGGTACGTGACCTGACAGAACACCAGCCAGGTGAGCACTCTTACTATTAAACAGCAAGCAGCCCGCAACGTCTTCCAACGAAACGCGGGCTGTTTTGTTTAGCAAAGTACCAGTTGAACATCACTCTGGATAATGGCCTTCAGCAACTCTTCCGGCGGTTTCTTGTCGGTATACAGACTGTCCAGCATACTAATACTGCCAAGATTAACCATGGCACTACGGCCAAATTTAGAATGGTCGGTAACCAGAATCACATTTCTTGAATTCTCAATGATTGCCCGTTTGGTACGCACTTCGTGATAATCAAATTCCAACAATGCACCATCCATGTCGATCCCGCTAATGCCAAGGATGCCGTAATCAAGACGGAACTGCGAGATGAAGTCCATGGTTGCTTCGCCTATCACCCCCCCGTCCCTTGAACGCACATCACCGCCAGCGATAATCACCCGGAAATCCGGCTTCGCCATCAGTAACAAAGCAACATTCAGGTTATTAGTCACCACCTGCAGATGATTATGATTCAGTAATGCATGGGCCACTGCTTCCGGGGTAGTACCGATATCTATAAACAGTGTTGAACCGTCCGGAATTTGTGCAGCAACCTTCTGAGCTATCCTGGCTTTTTCTTCCGAAAACATCATCTTACGGTCATGCCAGGCCGTGTTTTCTGCACTGGAGGGCAATGCCGCACCGCCGTGGTGGCGCTGAATATGATTCTGTTCAGCCAGATCATTCAGATCGCGACGAATCGTCTGCGGGCTGACAGAAAAATGTTCGACCAGCTCTTCAGTACTCACATATCCCTGACGTTTTACCATTTCAATAATCACGTCATGACGCTGGGTCTGCTTCACATTACACTCCTCTGAAGGTGGGTTATGAGATTCATTATTTTAATTGTCAGCGCTGTTTTATCGCCGCCCGACTGTCCATGTAGGCCATCGCCAGCCCAACCAGCAAACCGGTGAAATGTGCCATATTCGCGATCGACATACCGAACAAACCGTAATAACCCACCACCAGCCACAGAATAGAAAAAACAATCAGCCCTCGCTCCAGATAGACGCCGCTGTCAGGGTCCAGTTCTCCCCGTAACCAGCAATAACCCATCAGGGCATAAACCACTCCGGATAACCCGCCAAACCAGACACCACTGAATTTCGCCTGCATCCAGCCAGTCAGCAAAGCAGAAATCAGGGTAATCACGAACAGTTTGCCTGTCCCGAGCCGTTTCTCAACCGCACCGCCGAGATACCACCACCACAGCAGATTAAACAGAATATGCAGCAACGAGAAATGCAGGAAAGCATGGCTAAACCAGCGCCAGACCTGAAAATACTGGTCAGGTCCGTCGGGCCATGATAACCAGCTCAGTACAGTTTCATCTCCCAGTATCTGCATCAGGATAAACACCACAATACAGATAGCCGACATAGTCATGGTCATAGGACCACCGCGCTCACGGATGGTCCGCCACAGATGACCACGGGGATAACTCATCTGAAACCGGGTATCGCCACTTTTCCAGCTTGCCGCCTGGTAACGGGGATGGTTGGGCTCGCGCAGAAACTGGCTTAATTCATCTTCTGTCACTGCCAGTTGTTCTTCATCATCCAGCCATAAAAGATAGTGTTGCTGCTGTTTTTCGAGGTGCAGACGGATACCGCGGGTCGCCATATAATCGATAAATGCCTGAGCCATGCGCGGGTTCGAAAACTGAGAAATACATTTCATGAAATAGCCCCTGCATAACCTCTTCAGTTCTGACCCGCGTCGCTGCGGATTTGCGACGGGAAGGCGATCCTCCACGCATCAAAACCACCATCGACACTATAAACCTGATCAAACCCCTGATTAATCAGATATTGCGCAGCACCTTTACTACTGTTGCCATGATAGCAAAGGACTAATACCGGCTGATCCATATCTGCATTGGCGATAAAATTGTTCAGTGTGCCATTGGTCAGATGGAAGGCCTCAGCCACATGCGCGGCTTCAAAGCTTTGTGGATCGCGGATATCCACCAGCAGAGCCCCTTGCCGGAACTTTTCACCGGCCTGCTGCACACTGATACACTCGTAAGTTTCCATAATGTCTCTCATTCACCTCATCAGATCACTTCACTGCTGCGTATTGTAACCCGATATTGGCTTTCAATAATCCGTTAAAAAATCGCCACAGGCTTTTTTGTTGTGTCGTTATGTTATCTGTATCACGCAAAATTGTTTTCGTCTGGTTAACTATTGGCATCAATGTTTGTTTTCGACTACTATTACGCTCGAAAACGAACATAAAATTGATTTTCCGAACACCGGGGGATATTACGTGGAAACCAAAGATCTTATCGTCATCGGCGGCGGTATCAACGGCGCCGGTATTGCGGCAGATGCAGCCGGACGCGGCCTGTCGGTATTGATGCTGGAGGCGAGGGATTTTGCATCCGCGACATCCTCTGCCAGTTCAAAATTGATCCACGGTGGTTTACGCTACCTGGAACATTATGAATTCCGTCTGGTCAGTGAGGCCCTTGCCGAGCGTGAAGTATTACTGAAAATGGCACCGCATCTGGCTTTTCCGATGCGCTTCCGACTGCCCCATCGTCCACATTTACGCCCTGCCTGGATGATACGTATGGGTCTGTTTCTGTATGATCATCTGGGTAAACGCACCAGTCTGCCAGCCAGTAAAGGACTCAAATTCGGAAGCGATTCCGTTTTGAAACCCGAAATTACCCGTGGCTTTGAATATTCAGACTGCTGGGTCGACGATGCCAGAATGGTCGTCGTCAACGCACAGGCCGTGACTGAACGCGGTGGTGAAGTAAAAACCCGTACACGCGTGACCCGGGCATGGCGCGAAAATGGCCTTTGGGTGGTTGAAGCCGAAAACACTGACAGCGGAGAAAAATTTCGCTGGCAAGCCAAAGGGCTGGTTAATGCTGCCGGGCCATGGGTCAAAGAATTCTTTGATCACGGGCTGGAGCTGAAGTCACCCTATGGTATTCGTCTGATCAAAGGCAGCCATATTGTAGTTCCCCGGGTCCATACTGATAAACAGGCCTACATCCTGCAAAATGAAGATCACCGGATTGTGTTTGTCATCCCGTGGATGGATGAGTTTTCCATTATCGGTACGACCGATGTCGAATATCATGGCGATCCTAAAGAGGTTGCTATTGACGATAACGAAATTGAATACCTGCTGAAGGTCTTTAATGTGCACTTCCGCCACAACCTGACCCGTCAGGATATTGTCTGGACTTATTCCGGTGTACGTCCGCTGTGTGACGATGAATCTGACTCACCTCAGGCGGTCACCCGTGACTACACACTGGATGTCCATGATGATCAGGGTAAAGCACCACTGTTGTCGGTATTTGGCGGCAAACTGACGACTTACCGTAAGCTGGCAGAACACGCCATGGAAAAACTGGCAAAATACTATCCGGAAGCGGGTCCGGCGTGGACCAAAAACTCTGTACTGCCAGGAGGACATTTTTCCGGAAGCCGCGAAGATTTTGCGGCTGGTTTACGCAGGCGCTATCCATTTATTACCGACGCCATGGCCACCCACTATGCCAGGACTTATGGTAGTAATACTGAGAAATTGCTGGGTAATGCACAACAACTGGAAGATTTAGGTGAGAACTTCGGCCATGAATTCTACGAAGCAGAACTTCGCTATCTGGTCGATCACGAATGGGTCCGAGAACTGGATGACGCTATCTGGCGCAGGACCAAACAGGGCATGTGGCTGACTCAGGACCAGCAGGCCCGGATCACCGAATGGCTACAGGCACAACATCCTGTGGTGGCTGTGCCAGCACCAGCTAAACTACATACAGTGACCGAAATCTGAGTATTGACTCAGAGATCAAAAAGGCGGCTGATTAGCCGCCTTTCTTTATCGCTCAATTTCTGAGGCTTAACCTGCCAACTGACGTAGCATTCTTCTCAGAGGTTCTGCTGCTCCCCACAACAACTGGTCGCCGACAGTAAAGGCCGACAGATATTCAGGCCCCATGTTCAGCTTACGCAAGCGTCCTACCGGAGTGCTTAGCGTCCCGGTCACCGCAGCAGGAGTCAGCTCCCGCATGGTCAGTTCACGGTCATTCGGAATCACTTTAACCCAATCGTTATGTCCTGCCAGCAACTGCTCAATCTCTGCCAGCGGGATATCTTTCTTCAGTTTCAGGGTAAAGGCCTGGCTGTGACAGCGCAGCGCTCCTACACGGACACACAGCCCGTCAACCGGGATAATTTTGTCGGTTGCCAGAATCTTGTTTGTCTCTGCCTGACCTTTCCACTCTTCGCGGCTCTGGCCGTTATCCAGTTGTTTATCAATCCACGGGATAAGACTGCCCGCTAAAGGAACACCAAAGTTATCGGTCGGCAAAGTTCCTGAACGGGTCAGGTCTGTCACTTTGCGTTCAATATCCAGGATCGCAGATGCAGGATCCTGAAGCTCTTTCGCAACATGGTTATGCAGCATGCCCATCTGAGTTAACAGCTCGCGCATATGGCGGGCACCGCCACCAGAGGCGGCCTGATAAGTAGCAACAGATGCCCATTCAACCAGTCCCTGGCTAAACAGCCCGCCCAAAGACATCAGCATCAGACTGACGGTACAGTTACCACCCACAAAGGTTTTAATACCTTTTTCCAGTCCCTGGTGAATGACGTTCTGGTTGACCGGGTCCAGAATAATGATGGCGTCATCCTGCATGCGCAAAGTGGAAGCAGCATCAATCCAGTACCCCTGCCATCCGGATGCACGTAATTTTGGATAGATATCATTGGTGTAGTCTCCACCCTGGCAGGTGATAATAATATCCAGTGCGCGTAATGCTTCAATATTACCCGCATCCTGCAGAACACCATTCTGGCGTCCACCGAATGACGGTGCCGGCTGACCGTGCTGCGAGGTAGAGAAAAAGACCGGATTGATCCCATCAAAGTCACGTTCTTCTGTCATTCTGGACATCAGTACGGAACCCACCATACCTCGCCAGCCAATAAAACCTACATTTTTCATGTTATGCCTGCTTATCCTGTATTCTGAGCCAGATTTTGCCACACCACACTGTCAGGAACATTGACAACGTATCGCAGGATTATACGATCACCGGGCGGATTTATACTGACCAGATGCTTTTTACTGAAAAAAATTAACTAAAATGCCTGTTCTGAGCATCCGGCATAATAATCAGATTTACCTGTGACCCCCAACTCTACAAAATGCACACTGTCTGGCAAGTGAATTAATTCGATGAGCCGGGCTTTTTAAACAATTGAACTTATATTTGTCGTTCAGCTAAAGGATACTCCGCGACTCATGACCGAAATGATTTCCGCCACCATACTACTGCTGCTTATCATGGACCCGCTGGGTAACCTGCCTATTTTTATGTCAGTGCTCAAACATCTTGACCCCCGGCGGCGGAGAATCGTTATTCTGCGTGAGCTGCTCATTGCTCTGGCTATTATGCTGTTGTTCCTGTTTACCGGAGAAAAGATTCTGTCATTCCTTAATCTGCGGGCTGAAACGGTCTCTATCTCCGGAGGCATTATTTTGTTTCTGATCGCGATTAAAATGATTTTCCCGGGACCTGGCAATGACAGCTCTGGACTTCCGGCGGGTGAAGAGCCCTTTCTGGTGCCCCTGGCTATTCCACTGGTTGCCGGCCCCTCATTACTGGCGACCCTGATGCTCATGTCCCATCAGTATCCGGGACAGCCGGGGATGCTGGTGCTGGCACTATTACTCGCCTGGGCGATAACCTCAACTATTCTGCTACTGTCCGGGATATTTTTAAGACTGCTGGGGAGTAAGGGTGTAAATGCACTGGAACGCCTGATGGGATTAATTTTGATCATGCTGGCAACTCAAATGTTCCTTGATGGCATCCGCGCTTACATGAAGTTATAAAAAAACGCCGCAGCAGTTTTACTGTTGCGGCGTTCTTATGACAAATACACCGGTCAGATTAACTAAGCAGCCAGAAGGCCAGCATGCCAATGATACCGCCACTGGTCCCGAGAATGGTTTCCATCAAAGTCCAGGTCTTCAGCGTTTCGGCTTCTGAGGCTCCGGTAAAACGACCAAATAACCAGAATCCTGCGTCATTAACATGGCTGAAAATAATTGAGCCCCCGCCAATACAGATGGAAAGCGCAGCCAGCTGAGCACCACTGTAATGCAAAGGTTCGATCACCGGCATAATGAGCCCAACTGCCGTCAGACAGGCAACAGTGGCAGACCCCTGGATGATCCTGACAGCGCCCGCCAGAATAAAACAGGCTACCGCGACGGGTAAACCAGCACCTGCCACGGCATCACCCAGCGCCGGGCCGACTCCGGAATCGACCAGTACCTGTTTAAATACCCCACCCGCACCTATAACTAACAGAATAATACCGGCCGGCTGCAGTGCTTCACCACAGATCTGCATAATCCTTGATTTCTCCATCCCCTGACGATAAGCCAGACCATAGATGGTGATAAGACAAGCCAGCAGAATTGCAATAAACGGATGGCCGATAAACTCCAGAAAGTTATACACCGGTGTCCCGGCAGCCACAAAATGCGCACCGATAGTTTTCAGCCCCACCAGCACTAACGGAAACAGGATCAGCGACAGGCTGAAACCAAATGACGGGAGCTTATGGGCTTCAACTTCCGGCTGAGTATCTTCCGCAGGCAGGGAAAAGTGAACATGTCGGGATATAAAGCTGCCAAACAACGGACCCGCAATCAGCATGCCCGGTATGGCTGCACATAACCCAATCAGAATCATCCAGCCAAAATCGGCATGCATCTGAGAGGCTAACAACATCGGAGCCGGACCCGGCAATACGAAAGCCGCCGCCGCCGCTACCCCGGCAAACAAAGGAATCACCAGTTTTACCAGATTGCCGCCAGTACGTCTGGCCACGGCAAAAGCGATACTAATCAGCAATACAATGGCGACTTCAAAAAATAACGGTAAGGCACAGATAAATCCTGCAATGCCCATCGCATAATGCGCCCGCTTTTCACCAAAGGTTTTCAACATGCGGATAGCAATCTGATCGACGGCTCCGGTTTCATGAAGAATCTTCCCAAACATTGCTCCCAGGGCGACCACTATGGCCAGAAATCCCAGAGTCCCCCCCATACCCTTTTGCATGGTTTCGGTAATTTTTATCAGTGGCATTCCGGACATTATTCCGGCGCCAACGGAGACTAACATCAAAGCGACGAAAGCATGCATCCTGGCTTTCATCACCAGCAGTAACAGCAGCAGAACCGAACCGGCTGCTGTTAGCACCAGTGTTGCGGTACTTATCATTATTAATCCTTACTGAATTGCGTGTTTGATCGCATCAACCGTGGCAGCAACAACCTCATCCAGCGACTGACGGATATCCACAGTAAGGACATCAGTTTCATCCTCTGTTGGTTCTTCGAGAGTGGCGAATTGTGTTACCAGCATGGCGGGTTTGAAGAAATGTCCCTTACGGGCTTTGAGACGCGACTCGATGGTATCGAAGTCACCTTTCAGATAAACAAATTTCAGATTGCTGTTACCTTCACGAAGAATATCGCGGTAACTTTTTTTCAGTGACGAACACACAATTAACGATACAGCCTGAGTTCGCTGCATAGCAAAAGCCGCATCATTAATGGCCTGCAGCCAGGGCTGACGATCCTGATCATTCAGGGGATGCCCGTCGGCCATTTTCATAATGTTCGCTCTGGGATGCAGAAAGTCACCATCAAGAAACGCGGTTTGCAGCTGGTGAGAGACACGACTGGCGACTACCGACTTTCCGCTGCCGGATACGCCCATCAGAATAAACACATGATGATTTGAAGAAGCTGTACTCATTTTTATGCCCCGACTGTTGATGCAGCAATGTTACCGATAACAATTAATTAAACATTGTCATGACCAGGACATTTACTGGCAACAGCTTTGGCAAATAAAACATCAAACTGTGAACTGAATCATAAAAAATACTTAAATACTGCCACCACAAGCGATACTGAACCCCAGGTCACGCACTTTCTCTGACACCGTTACGCCTTTCAGTCGTTGCAGTAACATCCCGGCGGCTTCCTCGCCTATCTGCTGACGGGGCGTAACTACTGTGGCCAGCGCCGGGGTCACCACACGCGTGATATCGTGGCCATGGAATCCCATGATGGCTATCTGCTGCGGAACAGCAATCCCCTGCCGCTGACACTCAAACATGGCACCGACTGCCAGGTCATCATTGGTACAGCAAAGACTGTCCATCTGCGGAAAACGCTGCAGGGCCTGCTGTAACAAGACAGCTCCGGTGGTAAAAGAGGATGACATCTCAACCATAATACTCATCGGTTCCAGCCCTGCCTCACACATGGCCAACTCATACCCTTGCTGTTTTTGCAGAGTACGCTCATCCAGCCTTGCTCCCAGATAAACGGCTGAACGGTGTCCACGACGAATCAGCATTTCTGTCATCTGTCGTCCCGCTTCCACATTATCGAAACCGACGGCCATATCGAGACACGGCGAGGCAGAATCCATAATTTCAACCACCGGTATTCCGGCAATTTCCAGCATGCGTAATGTCGCCGGAGTATGCGTTCTTTCAGTGAGGATCACGCCATCAATATTCCAGCCCAGTAAAGACCGTAACTGCCGCTCTTCTTTCTGTGCATCGTAGCCAAAGTGCGCAACCAGCGTCTGATATCCTGCGGCATCGGTAATTGTTTCGATACCCCGTAACACATCCGCAAATACATGGTTGGTCAGTGAGGGAAGCAGAACACCAATTGCCCGGCTGGTCGCATTAGACAGCATGTCCGGGACCCGGTTGGGGATATAGCCAAGTTCATCCAGAACAACGGCTATCCTTTCTCCTAATGCGGCCGAAACCTGAGAAGGATTACGTAAATAACGACTGACAGTCATTTTAGTGACCCCCAGTTTATCGGCAACATCCTGAAGTACTGGTCTTTTCTTCTTCATCGTTTGCGAAACTCACACCAGAGAGATTAGGCTGAGTTTAGCATTAATTTGTCACACAAAAATGCCCCGTCGGCAATCACGCGCAACGGGGCTGGCGGGTCACGAAACCGGAGGCAGATCGAAAATCAGAATCTCTGCATCACTATCAGCAGTAATCTCCAGTGCATCTTCATCTCTGACAGCCAAAGCATCGCTGGTGTTTACCTGCTGTCCGTTAATAGTCAGACCGCCTTTGACCACCTGAATCCAGGTATTACGGCCCGCTTCCAGTGGCAACTTGTCCTGTTCGCCTGCCAGCAGTGCCCAGCGTGATAGTGTCATATCCTGCCAGACGATCAGTGACTCTTCCCGGCCATCCGGAGTCAGTACCCATTGACGTCCTTGTTTAGCCGCAAATTTCCGCTGCGCATAACGGGGGTCAATACCAGCGCGTTCCGGGATAATCCAGATCTGATAAAGATGCAACGGATCGGTACTGCTGGGGTTATATTCAGAGTGACGCACTCCGGTACCTGCACTCATTATCTGAAACTCACCCGCCTGAATCTGTTCCTTGTTCCCCATGCTGTCTTTATGTTCAACAGCCCCGGACAAGACATAAGTCAGAATTTCCATATCTTTATGCGGATGGGCGCCAAATCCCTGGCCAGGCGCGATGATATCCTCATTAATCACTCTTAACGCCGAGAACCCCATAAAGTCTGGATCGTGATAACCGGCAAAAGAAAAGGTATGCCAGCTGTTCAGCCAGCCATGTTGTGCGTGACCACGGTCTTCCGCTTTACGTAAATAGATCATCTCATTGCCCTCAGATTTTTTTACCAGTCTGGACCTGAATAGCACGAAAAAATAGCGGAAAAACTTCATGCCTCTGTTCAAAAAAAGTGAAGAGAGTCACTGTGGCCTGGTGATATCTGCTGAATAACAGACAAAAAAAAGCCAGCCTGAAGGCTGGCAAAAAATACTGGAAGCAATGTGAGCAATGTCGTGTCTTCACCAGGTATCTGAGTGAGATGTCTCGTGAAGACAATTGAATAATAATCATTATCATTATCAGTTGTAAAGGCAAATTTCACTTTTTTTGATATTTACTGCGGAAAGTGTTCTGAGGAATCACCATCCGCACTCTTCGGGTAGCGACTGACAGCCAACTCAGACAACATGACCGTCAGGCACTGATTTGCCCGCTGGCGGTGTCAAAACTATAATTTAGTAAGCTGATTAGACCGGAGGTTACAATGAAAAAAGCTCTGCTAACCGCGTTAATAGCGGCTCTGCCGTTGATGGCAGTGGCAGCAATTAACCACAATCCGCTGACAACAAACCGCCCTGCAGGGGTTACTCCAAATATTTCCCAGCAACGGATGCAAAACCAGATGCAAATGCAGCAACAACAACAGCAGATGAAATTGCGTAATGATCAGCAGATGGAATCGCAGGCTCTGCAGCAGAAGATCCAACAGCAGCAACAGAGATCGCAGCAGCGGATTAATAACGCTCAGCCCTGAAAAGTCACGGGCGATTAACTGCCCGTGAAAAGACTCAGCGGAAATCCGGACCTATTTGATCAATGCGGTCGGTACAAATCATATCGACACCCAGGCCAAGTAATTCCCGGGCCCGCTCAGGCTGGTTGACGGTATAAACCAGGATACGTAACCCGGCAGACTTTAGTTGAAGGATACGTTTAGCATCCAGTAACAGATGATTAAGATGAATAGCCACACATCCCAGTTGCTTAGTCAGCGTTTGCCAGTCATCACGCCAGCTATCGAGCAATAATCCGCGTGGCAGTTCAGGAACCGCTTCCTGTGCTGCTGCCAGTGCCTCTTCCGAAAAAGACGAAAGTAATGGTGCAACCTGGCCCTGCCATAATCTTCGGGCGGCCAGAGCCACTTCCCTGCCAGTCGTTCTCTCCTCGCCGGTCGTTGGCTTGATTTCGATATTAGCCATCATCCGATATTCCCTGCAACGCTCAGCCACTTCTTCAAGAGTGGGCAGCGGTTCTGACCGGAACGCCAAACCAAACCAGCTTCCGGCATCCAGCCCGGATAATGTCTGCCACTGCTGATGCCCGGCGATACCCTGGCCATTGGTCGTGCGTTCCAGTGAATCATCATGCAACAGGAATATTTGTCCGTCCCGGGACAACTTTGCATCAAATTCAATCATGGTATGCCCGAAACGGTGGCCGGTATCAATGGCCGCCAGGGTATTTTCCGGCGCTAATTTACCGCCGCCACGATGGGCGACGATATGCGGGTATGGCCAGTGTTGTTCTGTCATTACAGACGTAATCCTGTGGTGGTATTAAACAAATGCCGGGCTTTGTGCGGAAACTCCAGCCAGAGCACTGTCCCTGCCTGCGGCCGTTGTTCATGAGGTAAGCGAATCACCAGCCGGTGACCACCAATGTTACCATGCACTAAATTATCTGCACCGAGGATTTCAAGAGTTTCAACCTGCACAGGCAAACTGTTTTCTGAACGTGGTACGGTCAGAATATGCTCAGGGCGAACACCGAGAGTCAGCTGCTGATTTGCCAGTTCCGCTCTTTGAGTGGACAACATGATTTTATTTTTTGGATCGATCACGAATTCCCGGCCATCGGCACTGACTTTCCCGGGCAGTAAATTCATGGCCGGGGAACCAATAAATCCGGCAACAAAGGTGCTGGCAGGCTTCTCATAAACTTCTGCCGGAGTACCAACCTGTTCAACTACCCCTTTATTCATCACCATAACCCGCTGGGCCAGAGTCATTGCTTCTACCTGGTCATGAGTGACATAAATACTGGTGGTTTTCAGCCGCTGGTGCAGTTGCTGCAACTCGAGTCGCATCTGTACTCTCAGGCGCGCATCCAGATTAGACAACGGCTCATCAAACAAAAACACCGCAGGTTCCCGGACTATTGCACGACCCATCGCGACACGCTGACGCTGGCCGCCGGATAATTCACGTGGATGGCGGGCCAGCAGAGCATCCAGTTCCAGACTGCGGGCGGCACTTAATACGCGCTGACGAATTTGTTCCTTAGCCATACCGCGGATTTTCAACCCATAAGCCATATTCTGCTCAACGGTCATATGCGGGTACAATGCATAATTCTGAAATACCATGGCAATTCCGCGCTCTTTGGGTTCCAGGTGCGTGACGCACTGATCATTAATATAAATGTCACCTGAGCTGATAGTTTCCAGCCCTGCCACCATCCGTAACAGGGTGGATTTTCCGCATCCTGAAGGCCCGACCATCACCATAAACTCTCCTTCATTAATGGTGATATCTAACGGTTGAATAATACGGTTTTTACCATCATAGGATTTGGTAACTGCCTGAAAATGTACACTTGCCATGACTATTTCTCACTCTCGACCAGGCCTTTCACAAAGGCGCGCTGCATAACTATCACCACGATCAACGGCGGGATCAGCGTCAGTAACATCGCTGCCATCACCAGATTCCACTGAGTCACTCCTTCCCCAAATGAAATCATGCTGCGGATCCCGGCGACGGCAGTACTCATTCGTGAATCGCTGGTAATTAATAATGGCCAGAGATACTGGTTCCAGCCATAAATAAAGGTAATGACAAACAGAGCAGCCAGATTGGTTTTCGATAACGGCAGGACAATATCAAAGAAAAATCGCATAGGGCTGGCCCCGTCAATTCGTGCAGCCTCAATCAGCTCATTCGGCAGCGACATAAAGAACTGTCGAAATAAAAAGGTGGCCGTGGCAGAGGCCATCATGGGCAGGATCAGGCCATTGTAACTGTTCAGCATATGCAACTGAGAAACCACTTCCACCGTCGGGAAGATACGAACTTCAACAGGCAACATCAGGGTGATGAAGATCATCCAGAAACAGAACTGACGCAGCGGAAAGCGAAACCAGACTAACGCGAACGCTGAGATGATAGAGATGGCTATTTTGCCCACGGTAATTCCCAGTGCCATCAGAGTACTGTTCAGCAGCATCCTGCCAATGGGCGGGCTGTTAGCACTGACGCCCTGAGTCCAGATAGTCTGAATGTTTTGCCACAGATGGCTGCCCGGAACTAATGACATGGGCGACTGGAAAACCTGATGGTTATCCAGACTCGCGGCAACAAAAGCGATGTAGAGCGGAAACAGAATTGTCAGGATACCGAGCCACAACATGATATGGCTGAAGATATCTAATCCACGGCGATTCTCTATCATTGATAACGAACCTTACGTTCAATAAAACGGAACTGTACGACTGTCAGCAGGATGACAATCACCATCAGAACTACCGACTGAGCTGCCGAGGCACTCAGGTCCAGCCCCGTAAATCCTTCACGGTATATTTTATAAATAAGCGTAGTGGTGGACTGAACCGGTCCCCCCTGGGTGGCGGCATCGATCACCGGGAAAGTATCAAAAAAGGCATACACCAGGTTAACCACCAGCAGGAAAAAGCTGACGGGTGTGATCAGGGGTAATGAGAGATGCATAAACCGCCGAACCGGTCCGGCACCATCCAGCGCAGCCGCCTCAACCAGTGAACGAGGGATCGACTGTAACGCGGCAAAAAAGAACAGGAAGTTATAACTAATTTGTTGCCAGACAGAGGCCAGAACAACCAGAAACATAGCCTGCCCACTGTTCTGCGCATAATTCCAGTTATAACCTATCGACTGTAAAAAGTGGCTAATCACCCCTAATCCCGGGTTAAACAGGAACATCCACAGCACGGCAGCTATGGCCGGGGCGACAGCATATGGCAGCAGTAACAATGTCTGGTAGAACTTCTTCATCCGTAAGACGTAATCAACCAGTGCGGCCAGAAATAAGGAGATTACCAGCCCCAATGCAGCGACCAGCGCACTGAAGATAATCGTGGTTTTAAACGAATCCAGATAATACGGATCCTGGAATAAGGAGGTGAAGTTCGCTAACCCGACAAAATGTGCCGAAAAACCAAAGGGATCGAGATTCTGAACCGAATACCATAGCGCTTCTGCAGCCGGCCAGATAAAGAAGATAACCGTGATGGCAATCTGCGGCAGCAGCAGCAGATAAGGTAACGCACGGTGACGGAAAACAGGACGAGAAGATGACATAAAACCTGACCTCAGGCGGAGATTCCCCGGGCTATCCCCTTGCAGAAATCACCTGAGTGACCCGGCAAGGGGATGTTTTTACTAACGTCGGATTACTGAACCTGCTGCTGGAAACGGCGAAGCAGTTGGTTACCACGCTGAACTGCATTATCCAGTGCTGTTTTCGGAGTCTCTTTCCCGGTCCAGACACTTTCCAGTTCTTCATCCACCACAGTACGTATCTGCGGCATATTGCCGAGACGCAGTCCTTTGGTGAAGGCTAAAGGAGGTTTATTCAGCATTTGCTTCATCGCGATATCCGCACCAGGATTTTTTTCATAAAAGCCCTGTTGGCGGGTTAACTCGTAGGCTGCTGTTGTGGCCGGGAGATAACCGGTTTTCTGATGCCACTCTGCCGCAATTTCTGGCTGCGCGAGGAATTTCAGGAACTCCGCCACCCCTTTGTAAGTAGCATCACTTTGACCACGCATCACCCACAGGCTGGCACCACCGATGATGGCATTCTGTGGCGCATTTTTCACCGTGGCATCATACGGCATCATTCCGACACCGAAATTGAATTTGGCATACTGACGAATATCTGCCAGAGAAGCTGATGACGCCGTCGTCATGCCGCAATCGCCACTGTAAAATTTGGCGGTCGATTCATCCTTGCGTCCAAAATAGGTGAAGCTGCCGGCTTTGTTCATATCTTCCAGCATCTGAATATGACGGATTTGTTCCGGGCCATTGAAGACCAGTTTCGCATCAGTACCATCGAAACCATTATTTTCAGAGGCAAACGGCAGGCCATGCCACGCACTAAACTCTTCCAGCTGAATCCAGCCCTGCCAGCCACTGGCGTATCCACAACTCATGCCTGATTTACGTAATGCCGCGGCATCAGAGGCCAGTTCCTGCCAGGTCTTTGGCGGCTGATCAGGATTGAGTCCGGCTTTACGGAATGCATCCTTGTTGTAATACAGAACGGGGGTTGAACTGTTAAAAGGTTCAGACAACATATGACCGGTTTTAGCATCGGTGTAATAACCGACAATGGTTGGGACAAACTGTTTTTCATCGAACTGAACACCGGCATCTTTAAACACCTGATAGACCGGCTTAATCGCATGAGAGGCCATCATGGTAGCGGTGCCGACTTCATAGACCTGAAGTATGGCAGGAGCATTACCACTGCGTACCGCAGCAATCCCTGCCGCCAGGCTCTGTTCGTAGTTACCTTTGTAAACCGGAACCACTTTGTAATCAGGGTGAGTCTGGTTAAAACGCTGGGCCAGCGAGTCAACCTCAGTCCCTAATCCTCCTTCCATTGAGTGCCAGAAGGGAATTTCAGTGACCGCAAAAGCATTTCCGCTAAGACCTAATGCCAGCATTAATCCTGCGGCATGATGACGAAATTTAAGAACTGGCATAGTTTTTTCCTGTGGCATTATCGTGCGCTATGGGAAGTTCGCGAGGTAAAATGACACGGAAAAATGACAGAGAAATTAATATAAGATGACAGAAAAATTACAACCGAATGACAGACAACGACAATGTGACCCCGAAAAATGCTGGTCACAGAATTCATTGTAAAACCGGATTAAACAATGCGACTGACCATTGAATTACTGCAACATCCCTCACCCGCCGAACAAGCCTGTCTCAGTAAAATTTGGCCGGAAAAAGCTGAAGCATACTTTATGCAACATCAGGGTGATATTCACTGGTATGTGGCGCGATTTAATCAGCGATTACTGGCAGGGTTAGAGTTATATTTACGGCCTTCTGAGGCAGTGATTACCAGGATTATGGTACGGGAAGCCACCCGCCGACGGGGAGTGGGCCGCTATCTGCTTGAAGAGGCTTTGCGCATGAATCCGGATATCCATCGCTGGAAGGCCTTTCCGGATCAACTGCCGTTATCAGAGGCAGCCAGCCAGTTTCTGTATACCTGTGGCTTTAGGCCACAGCAAGACCACTGGTTTTTCAGCCGCTAAATTGCAGGTATAAAAAAGGGCGTCCCGCAGGTCGCCCTCTGTTCACTGCTGCACACTGATCAGGCTTCGATAGCGACACGCAGTTTTTTCATTGCATTTTTCTCCAGCTGGCGAACACGCTCAGCGGAAACACCGTATTTGTCGGCCAGTTCCTGCAATGTGGTTTTGTTGTCATCATCCAGCCAGCGCGCGCGGATGATATGCTGGCTACGTTCATCCAGGCCCTGCATCGCATCACTCAGCTTATCTGCCGCGTGAGACTCCCAGTTATCCTCTTCGATACCATCAGCAAAGTCAGAAGCTTTATCCTGCAGATACAGGACCGGAGCTACCGATTTACCTTCTGCGCTTTCATCATCCGGTGTCGGGTCAAACGTCATATCCTGGGCAGCCATACGTGATTCCATCTCACGAACATCTTTGCTGCTGACGCCAAGTTCACGGGCCACCATTTCCACTTCATCCTGGTTAAACCAGCCGAGGCGTTGTTTGGTTTTCCGCAAGTTGAAGAACAACTTGCGCTGTGCTTTGGTGGTCGCGACTTTCACAATACGCCAGTTTTTCAGGACATATTCGTGAATTTCAGCTTTGATCCAGTGCACGGCAAAAGATACCAGGCGAACACCTACTTCAGGATTGAAACGGCGTACGGCTTTCATCAGGCCGATATTACCTTCCTGAATCAGGTCCGCCTGCGGCAGTCCGTAACCTGCGTAATTACGAGCGATATGAACCACAAAGCGCAGATGAGACAGGATCAGCTTTTTCGCTGCATCCAGATCGCCCTGGTAATGCAGCCGTTCAGCCAGCGCTTTTTCCTCGTCGGCTGTCAGCATCGGGCAACCATTTGCCGCCCGGATATATGCGTCCAGATTACCCAGAGGAGCAATAGCTAATGCTTGCATTTCTTTGGTCATTCAAACCCTCTCAGAATTCGTCAATAATGTTGCCAGATCCTTACAGCCTGCGCCTACATTATGTCAGCCGTGCCAAAAGATCGAAAGCAATGTGTGCTATTAATCATTAAGACACAAAAGTTATCCACAGGTTCACTTTTGATTGTGAATAATTTTTGACAAGGCGCCGGGGTACTGCGGGGAAAAATTCCTCTGCTCCCCAACCTACGGCAACAGAGGAATAGTATAGCAAAAAAATATTTCCCGGGATTACTGCGGTGTAAATCGGCGTAAATGTTGTGCAGTGGCCAGCCACGCCGCCACCCAGCCTACCATGGCAGAAACCAACAGTAATAACAGCGCTTCATCGAATGAAAAGCCTTTCAGATCAAACGAAGCACTGAACACACTGGCAACATGTGACACCACAGACTCCAGACGGAATACCAGTATTTCAGACAGAATCAGCGAAACAAAGGCCCCGGAGAGACCCAGCATCGCTCCACCGTAAACGAATGGCCGCAGGATAAAACCGTCCGTCGCGCCAATGAGCTTTTGCACATTAATGGTATCACGCCTTGCAAAGATACTCAGACGGACACTGTTACCAATCACCAGGAACACAGCCACCACCATCAGCAGGCCAATCATAAACGCCACCTGCCCCACCAGCCCCGTCAGTGCAGAGAGCCTTGCGAACCAGCTGTCATCCATTCGTACTTCATCCACACCACTCACTTTCGCCACTCTGTCACGCAGTGTATTCATGGTGTCAGAATTCTGGAAATTCAGTTTCGGGGTAATAATAGCCACCGCTGGCAACGGATTCTGCTCCAGCATATCCATCGCTCCGCCAAACCCTGACCAGTTTCGGAACTCATTTAACGCTTCTTCACGACTCAGGTAATCCACATGCTGGACACCGTCAGTCTGTTTCAGAGTATTAATCACATTCTGGGCGGCATTATCGTCGAGTGTTTTCGACAGATATACCGTCAGCTGTGGAGCGGGATACCACTCAGTTGCTGCCTGATCGACGTTTTTCCATACGATATAACAGACACTGGGTAACGTCAGAGAGATAGCAATCACGGTGACCGTCAGCAGTGTCGCCAGCGGCTGTCGCAACATATCTGCCAGCATTCCACGCCATGCATAATGCCATTGCTCCTGCCACCCACCACGCAGAGCTTTCTCTTTAGATACCCGTTTTTGCTTCGGTCGGGCTTTGGCCGCCGCCGGTGTCTTCCGCCGGTTGACCTGATTTCCCTTGCCTGGTTTCATGCCACTCCCCCATGCAGGCGTCCCTGACTAAGGGTCATCACACGATAATTTCTGCGGGAAATAAGAGACATATCATGAGTTGCCATCAGTACAGTGACACCAACGCGGTTAAATTCTTCAAATAAACGCAGGATATCTTCAGATAATGCGTGATCAAGGTTACCGGTCGGTTCATCCGCCAGCAATAAGGCTGGCTTATTGACCACCGCTCTGGCTATCCCCACCCGCTGCTGTTCCCCGCCGGAAAGCTGAATTGGAAAACTTTTCGCTTTATCGAGCAGGCCGACTTTATCCAGAGCCGCCGAAACTCTGCGGCGAATATCTTCGCCGCTGGCACCGGAAATAATTAACGGGATTGCGATGTTGTCGTAAACCGTCCGGTCCATCAGCAGATGATGATCCTGAAAGATCATCCCTATTTGCCGACGCAGGAATGGGATCTCGCTGTTACGCAAACGCGTTATGTTATGGCCGCTAAACCAAATTTGCCCGGCACTGGGACGCTCTATTCCGCAGATCAACTTGAGCAATGTACTCTTACCTGCCCCGGAGTGGCCGGTCAGAAAAGCCATTTCGCCCTGGCGCAGATGAAAATCTACCCCCTGAAGCGCCTGGCGTCCCCCCAGATAAGCTTTACTGACCTCTTCAAAGCGAATCATCCAAATTAGTCCTCTCGGGCAAACAATGCCTCTATAAAATCGCCGGCCTTGAAAGGCCGTAAATCATCGATGCCTTCTCCGACACCGATGTATCGGATTGGAATACTAAACTGGTCAGCCACAGAGAAAATCACTCCGCCTTTAGCTGTCCCGTCAAGTTTGGTCAGTGTAATACCGGTCAGGCCAACAGCGTCATTGAATAACCGTGCCTGGCTGATAGCATTCTGCCCGGTGCTGGCGTCAATGGTCAGCATAACTTCATGAGGCGCGCTGTCATCCAGTTTACTCATAACACGGGTAATTTTTTTCAGCTCTTCCATTAAATGGGCTTTATTCTGTAAACGCCCCGCAGTATCGGCGATCAGCACATCAACTCCGCGGGCTTTTGCTGCCTGAATAGCATCAAAAATAACAGAAGCTGAATCTGCTCCGGTGTGCTGTGAGACTACCGGAATGTTGTTGCGCTGCCCCCAGACTTCCAGCTGCTCTACCGCAGCTGCCCGGAATGTATCTCCGGCAGCCAGCATCACCGATTTCCCTTGCGACTGGTACTGACGTGCCAGCTTACCAATGGTGGTGGTTTTACCCACCCCGTTCACACCAACCATCAGAATAACAAACGGAGTTTTTCCTTCAATATCCAGCGGTTGTTCTACCTGGTCCAAAATGGCAGACATTTCCTCCTTCAACAGACCGTATAACGCTTCAGCATCACGGAGCTGTTTGCGGCTGGCATGAGCGGTCAGATTACTGATAATTTTACGGGTAGTTTCAACCCCGACATCAGCAATAAGTAATTGTTCTTCAAGCTCTTCAAAAAGATCGTCATCGATTTTTTTACCACGAAACAGCCCGATAAAACCTGAGCCCAGATTCTGCCGGGTTTTCACCAGACTGCGTTTCAGCCGGGCGAAAAAACCTTCCCGGGTAGGCCTTTCCTGTTCTGTTGCCACCCTGTTTTCAGACAGCTCAGATGGGGCCTCTTCCGGACTAATCTGAGTCAGGTGTGGAGTATTTTCCACCGCAAGCTCATTCCGGGGAGCTGATTCACTACCGGTCACGGATGCTGCCGGTGGCTCAACCACAACAGATGCCGGGGTCAGTTCAGGCAAAGGTGTGCCAGCCTGCGCAATGATATCGCTGGCAGTTACCTGATCGACAGCCACAGGTTCGGCGGGCAGTGAAGGTGTTTCTGGCTCTTCTTCTGCTTTCGGCAAAGGCTGTTCCTGCTCCGGAAGCTCAGCCGTTTCCGGCCCGGCAACAGAGCCGGGCTCGGCGAGCTGCGGTGGAGTAACGACCACCGTTTCCTCAGGCAATGTCGTGGTTTCGTCAGGCAATTCCGGGGCTGTCAGCGACGCCCGGGAAGGCTCTTCCGGGTGGCCGGACGAGGTACCTTCAGCATGATCTGTAGTGTTATGCTCTACAGTAGCGTCCGGCGTTTCTTTTTGTTCTGCGGATTGATTTTTCGGTTCTGCACTGTCTTCATCGCGACCGAAACCCAGCCAGGAGAAAAAGCCCCGTTTTTTTTCTTTTGCCATTATCTAACGACACTCCTTTATACCCGGATCCGTGAACCGTTACAGGTTCCTCAGAGAATAATCCGGGACATATTTATAATTTATCAAATCCCTGACATGTTCAGGTGAGTGCAGGGATCGCGAAAGCATAGTCGGATAGTCTATCATTTTCCTGGTATTGCATTACAGCACCCTTTTTTACCGTTTCTTATCACGTCTGTGCCCGTTAAACTAAGCAACAAATTATTAAGAGTTGTGATTGAGATGAATAAACATTCCCGGGCACCCTCAGGTGCCGGACAAATACGAATTATAGGCGGGCAGTGGCGCGGCAGGAAACTTCCGGTACCGGAAAGCGCCGGGCTTCGTCCCACCACCGACAGAGTCCGTGAAACTCTGTTCAACTGGCTGGCCGCCGATTTACCTCAGTCACGCTGTCTGGATTGTTTTGCAGGTAGTGGCGCTCTGGGAATCGAGGCGCTATCCCGTTATGCAGGACATGTGACTTTGCTAGAGCTGGAACCTTCTGTCGCTCGTCAGTTGACCGCCAATTTACAGATGCTGAAAGCGGCAACGGGTCAGGTCGTTCAGGGGAATACCCTGCAATGGTTAAATCAGCCAGGCCAGCCTTACGATATCGTGTTTATAGACCCGCCTTTTCGCAAAGGGCTGCTGACAGAAACGATAGATCTATTGGAAACCCGGTGCTGGCTGGCCAGTGAAGCCCTGATTTATATCGAGTGTGAAGCTGAACAGGGAGCATTGCAGGTCCCTGACAGCTGGCGGTTATATCGCGAAAAAACGGCAGGTCAGGTAGCCTACCGTCTGTACCACCGTTCCGTGACAGACTCTCCGGGAGAATAACTATGTTGTTAATTGGCGGTCGTGTCCTGATGATTTTTGTCTGGGCCTTTTTACTGATGAACCTGATTCATCCGGCACCTAAACCTCTGAAATATTTTATTGATGTTGCCCTGTTCTTTATGGTGGTGATGCACGGTCTGCAACTGGTGCTGCTGCGTGCCACCCAAAGTAAAGACGGCCCTGCGCTCAGTGGTCTGACCCAAATTAAGATTTTCTTTTTCGGGGTGTTTGAACTACTTGCCTGGCAGAAAAAAAACTATCCTGGCAAGTAATACCGGAGCACAAACCTGGCTGAATACCTGCTAACGGCCACCCAGAGTAAAGCTGACAAAACGGGTCCCCTGCATCTTCAGGGCTCCCGTGGCACCTGCCTCACATTCGTCATACTGAGCCTCTGACATCAGCACCTTAAAGTTTTCGCCAACCGGTGTCCTGCGGAAAGTCACTTCATAGCGTAGTGTCTCTCCGGCAATGACCTGCTGCTGGCGGGTATGACGATCCGGATACGGGAAGCTACGTTTACTGACCACCCTGGCTTGCTGTGTTACCACGGGTGAATCATCATTCACCTGGTTTTCATTCCGTTGTTTAAAAAACTGTCGGCCCGCCAGAAAAGCGATGGCAACGACGACAATAATAATAATCAGGGGGGGTTTACTCATCGTTCCTCCGTGTTACCCACCGGCAGAAATAAAATCTGCATCATTTCACCTGCAATTTTTGTCATTCACAGTAATAATCGTTGGCAGCGGCCGAAAGTCAAACGGAACCCTTAATGCTGTGTGCATTTTGTTCCCGGTCTGGTGTAAAGAAAATAAAGGAAGAAATTATGCTGTGGTCATTTCTTGCAGTGCTGTTTTCTGGCTGGCTGTACATTGATGCCTCTTACCGGGGTCCCCGCTGGCAACGCTGGTTGTTTAAACCGGTAACATTCCTTCTGATGCTGGCCTGGGCATGGCAGGCTCCGACACAATCGGTCAGTGATTATTTACTGACAGGTGGCCTGATCGCTGCCATGGCGAGCGGGTTACTGAGTTTGTTATCCCGCCAACAGATGATGTATGCCTTTGGTGCCAGCTTTCTTTCCTATTTGCTCTACACCATCAACCTGACCCGTGGCATCACCCTGAATATTTACTGGCCGATACCGGTCACATTCCTGGTGATTGGTCTGGTGGTGGCAGCAATTATCTGGAAGCGTCTGGAAGAACTTCGTTGGCCGGTATTCACTATGCTGGCGATGGTATTAGTCATGTGCTGGGTCGCAACACTGCAATATTTCAGCCTGCAAACTGATAAAACACTTTCTATGATGGCCGGGGCTGACTTACTGTTGCTGGCAAATATCTGCTGGTTGATCAGTATATTCCGCTTCCGGTTTGCGGCTGACAGGGTAATTTATGAAGCATTGTTTATCATCGGCCATTTTATGATTATACGTTCGCTGTGGCTTTACTGAGCTATGACTACGGCTGGCCGCAAGGCCGGTCGTTTTATACGCCTTTTTTGATCAGGTAGTGAAAAGGAAGTTGTCCGGTATCCTGAGCCACTAAGGTATGTTCCATAAAACGGCAAAAACCCGGAATGTCACGGGTTGTCGCCGGATCATCGGCAATAATTAGCAGTGTTTCTCCGTCCTGCATAAACCGGATCGTTTTACGCACCATCATCACCGGCTCCGGACAGCGTAAGCCCCGGGCGTCAAGGGTATGCTCGGCGGTACTAAAAAGGTCACTCATAAGCTTCTCTGTGCAACAAGGGAAGCCGCTATTCTAACGCCAGCCCGGAGAGCAGACAAACACCACCGGTGCGGTGAACCTGAGTCACCCTCTTGCATTGTCCTCTGAAGCAGGTAAGATGCGGCCGTTTTCTTGTACAATTTCCTGCGCCGTTTTGCAGCAAACGCTCACGGCAGTATGAATGGGTTCCCTCACCCCAACCTAAAAAGGCCAGAAATGAACGCATTTAATCCCCGACAGCGGCTGTCTGCCCGCATTATTTTATCGGTATTTCATTTACTGATCATTACTTCCAGTAATTATCTGGTGCAGTTGCCGGTCGATATCTTCGGCTTGCATACCACATGGGGTGCCTTCAGCTTCCCGTTTATCTTTCTTGCCACTGACCTGACAGTGCGAATTTTTGGTGCCTCAATGGCAAGACGCATCATTATGCTGGCGATGCTGCCGGCCTTGTTTATCTCTTATATTGTGTCTTGTGTATTTTATCAGGGTGCGTGGCAAGGTTGGGATTCTCTGCAACATATGAACACCGTGGTCGGGCGGATAGCACTGGCCAGTTTTATGGCTTACGTGCTGGGACAGATCCTGGATATCTCAGTGTTTGACCGGCTGCGTCGCTCAACACACTGGTGGCTGGCTCCTGCAGCGTCTATGTTTCTTGGCAATATCAGCGATACACTGGCCTTCTTTTTTATCGCGTTTTATCACAGCAGTGACCTGTTTATGGCTCAACACTGGGTCGAAATTGCACTGGTGGATTACAGCTATAAAGTATTTATCTGTCTGGTATTTTTCCTGCCAGCCTACGGCGTACTGTTGAATGCGATCCTGAAACGGCTTTCCGGTAAAACACAGGACCATTCTCTCAGTTTAGGTTAATGCTGAATGACCCAGGCTGTGACAACGGCTAAGATTTGGTGACAATCCACGGATTGATTTTCTGTTCCGTTTTCGATGTGATCCCCAATGTGGACAATAAAAAGGAATTCAGATGAGAAATTTAGTTAAATACCTCAGTGTCGGATTGTTGGTGATCGGGCTGGCCGCATGTGATCAGAAAAAAGAAGATACTTCAGGGCAGAACGCTGCTGCGAGCCAGCAGGATTTACAAACCGTCACACTGGTTGACGGAAAACTCAGCTTTGCTCTGCCAACCGGAATGACAGATCAGACCGGTAAACTGGGAACCACCAGCAACAATATGCATGTTTACGCGAATAACAACGGCCAGCAGGCAATTATTGTGATTACCGGGGACAGTACCAACGAAGCACTGGATGTTCTGACCCAGCGGCTGGAACAACAGCAACGCAACCGGGATCCACAGCTACAGGTCGTGTCTGATAAAGCTATCACTCTGAGCGGACAGCCTGCACAGCAACTGGACAGTGTCATTTCAGCCAAAAACCAGACCAGTTGGTCGACGGTGGTCATGACCAAAATTGATGGCAAGCTAATCACATTACAGATTTCATTACCTGCCGATAATCAGGCACAGTCGCAGACTACTGCCGAAAATATTGTCAAAACCATTTCGGTCAAGTAATGCCCTGTTGCTGATAAGCCTATCCGTTGCAGCGGGTAGGCTTATCCCTCTCCCTGATCTGGTCATCTTACCCTCGCTGGCTCTCCGGCTAACAAGCTGTACCGTCTGACATTTATTCTTTTGCCTTTCTGCTGCTCTTACCGCTCTGATATAGCCTGATATGACTTTGGTCATAAAAAAAAGTTATACTTAACCGTTCATAACGATGAAGACCCGATTAATTAATGTACCTTCAGTCTGGTCTTCTTCGACAAAAAGCATCTATGCTTAATGTCGCCGGTAATATTTGTACATACCTTTTACCGGGAAATTATACTGATTACTTATGAACTAAATACAGGTATGCATATGAAATTACGTAGGAAGCGTATAAAACCCATTGGGCTTGATGATGTGACTATTATTGATGACGCCCGGTTGCGAAAAGCGATAACAGCAGCAGCGCTTGGCAATGCGATGGAATGGTTTGATTTCGGAGTATATGGGTTTGTCGCCTTTGCTCTGGGTAAAGTTTTTTTCCCGTCGGCATCACCTGGTATTCAGATGATCGCAGCGCTCGCCACGTTCTCTGTCCCCTTCTTAATCCGCCCGTTGGGTGGGCTGTTTTTTGGTATGCTCGGTGACAAATACGGGCGCCAGAAAATTCTGTCGGTCACGATTGTGATCATGTCGATCAGTACCTTCTGTATTGGTTTGATCCCCTCTTATGCCTCCATCGGTATCTGGGCACCGATATTGTTACTGATAGCTAAAATGGCACAGGGTTTCTCGGTCGGCGGTGAATATACCGGAGCGTCGATATTTGTCGCGGAATACTCACCGGACCGTAAGCGCGGATTTATGGGTAGCTGGCTGGATTTTGGCTCTATCATTGGGTTTGTCATGGGGGCTGGGATTGTCGTGCTGATTTCCGCCATCATTGGTGACGAAAAATTCCTCTCCTGGGGCTGGCGACTGCCGTTTTTCCTGGCTTTACCGCTGGGTTTTGTCGGGTTATACCTGCGTAATGCCCTGGAAGAAACTCCTGCATTTCAGCAACATGTCGAGAAACTGGAGCAGGGGGACCGGGAAGGTTTGCAGGATGGTCCAAAAGTCTCTTTTAAAGAAATTGCCACCAAACACTGGAAAAGCCTGCTCTCCTGCGTAGGACTGGTGATTTCCACTAACGTCACCTACTACATGTTGCTGACTTATATGCCCAGTTATCTGACGCATAACCTGCATTATTCTGAAGATCATGGTGTACTGATCATCATCGCCATTATGATTGGCATGTTGTTTGTTCAGCCGGTGATGGGAATGCTCAGTGACCGTTTTGGCCGTCGCCCGTTTGTGATTATCGGCAGTATTCTGCTGCTGATTTTCGCCATCCCTGCCTTTATGCTAATAACCAGTGGCGCGATTGGTTTAATTTTCGCCGGGCTGCTGATTCTGGCCGTAATCCTTAATGCGTTTACCGGGGTGATGGCTTCAACCCTGCCGGCCATGTTCCCGACCCATATCCGTTATAGCGCACTGGCCAGTGCTTTTAATATCTCGATTCTGATTGCCGGCCTGACCCCCACACTGGCCGCCTGGCTGGTCGAAGCCAGCAATAATCTGTTTATGCCGGCTTACTATCTGATGGTGATTGCGGTCATCGGTTTACTGACCGGGATCTTTATGAAGGAAACCGCCAATAAACCTCTGATTGGTGCAACCCCTGCGGCCTCAGACCTGGAAGAAGCCCGCGAGTTATTGCAGGAACATCACGACAATATTGAACAGAAAATCGAAAATATTGATGAAGAAATCGCACAACTTGAAGCGAGGCGTAAGAATCTGGTGCAACAGCATCCGGATATTAACGAGTAATCTGCCCCCTCAGCGTTCCCGACGCTGAGGGGAATATGTAACAATTGGCACAGCGTGTATCGTCTGCACTGGTTAAAAAGAGTAAACTGTCCCTACATTTTTTAATCAGTGCCGGGTAAACCATGTCCGATTTTTCTCTTGTGCAGCGTCCAAGAAGACTGCGTAAAAATTCATCTGTCCGTGAATTGTTTAAAGAAACCTCACTAAGCCTGAATGATCTGGTTCTGCCAATTTTTGTCGAAGAAGGTCTGGATGATTACCAGCCAATTACGGCAATGCCAGGGGTAGTCCGGATTCCGGAAAAGCGGCTGGCCTATGAAATTGAACGTATTGCCAACGCAGGGATCCGTTCTGTCATGACCTTCGGAATTTCTCATCATCTGGACGAAACCGGCAGTGATAGCTGGGCTGAAAATGGCCTTGTGTCACGGATGTCACGTATCTGTAAAGAGACCGTCCCTGAAATGATCGTGATGTCTGATACCTGTTTCTGCGAATATACTTCCCATGGTCACTGTGGCGTCCTGTGTGACGGTATCGTACACAATGATCAGACCCTGACTAATCTGGGTAAACAAGCCGTTGCTGCCGCACATGCTGGCGCTGATTTTATCGCTCCTTCGGCGGCGATGGATGGTCAGGTTAAAGCCATTCGCCAGGCGCTGGATGCCGCCGGATTTACCGATACCGCCATCATGTCTTATTCCACAAAATTTGCGTCGGCGTTCTATGGTCCCTTCCGTGAAGCAGCAGGAACCGCCCTGAAAGGTGACCGTAAAACCTATCAGATGAATCCAATGAATCGCCGTGAAGCCATCCGTGAGTCACTGATTGATGAAGCAGAGGGTGCAGATGCATTGATGGTAAAACCTGCCGGGGCATATCTGGATGTATTACGGGATATTCGCGAACGTACTGATTTGCCACTGGCGGCTTATCAGGTCAGTGGAGAGTATGCGATGATCAAATTCGCCGCACAGGCAGGAGCCATTGATGAACAGAACGTAGTGCTGGAAAGCCTGGGCGCTATCAAACGAGCCGGTGCCGATATCATTATGAGCTATTTCGCACTGGACCTGGCTGAGAAAAAAATCCTGACCCGGTAATCTGACTGTCGAAAACAATAAAGGCGTCTTTACAGACGCCTTTAAGCTTCCAGGGTACGTTATTTGTTTGGATCCGGCTCGTAGTACTGAACACCGATAGTAATACGTTCACGCCCGGTTGCCACACGGTGGCGGTTGGTATCACGCAGCGAGTAAATACAACCGCAGTACTCCTGTTGATAAAAACGTTCACGCTTACTGATATCAATCATCCGCGCTGAACCCCCACCTTTACGCCAGTTGAATTCCCAGTAGAGCATATCCGGATATTTTGCCGCAGCACGTACACCACAGCCATTGATCTGTTTCATATCCTTCCAACGGGAGATCCCCAGCGAAGATGTAATAACAGGGAAACCATGTTCGTGAGCATACAATGCCGTACGTTCGAAGCGCATATCGAAGCACATAGTGCAGCGTTCACCTCGTTCCGGTGACCACTCCATACCCTTTGCCCGCTCAAACCAGTTATCCCGGTCATAGTCAGCGTCAACGAAAGGCACACCAAACTTCTCCGCAAAGCGAATATTTTCTTCCTTTCGCAGTTCATATTCTTTCAGCGGATGGATATTCGGATTATAGAAAAAGATAGTGTATTCAATACCGGAGGCCAGCATGGCTTCCATGACTTCCCCGGAGCAGGGAGCGCAGCAGGAATGCAACAATACTTTATTATGACCACCTGGCAGCGGCAGCGGTTTTCTTTCGATAGCGTCAGACATACTCAGATTTCCAAAACGTAACAACAGCGAAATAGTGTCAGCGGGGCAAAAGCCCGAATGCAAAGTGTACAGCATATTGTTATCGGATTCTTTTCAATACGCCAGTGAGGAGTCACAAAAAAACGATTTTCACAGAAAAAGAGTATAGAAACAGAAGGGGATAAACAGGCTGTCGGGCAACTGACTGACCTTCAACGATAGCCACAGATGCCCGCACAGGTCAGGCGACCAGCCCTGCAAGCATGGGGGTATTCAAACGATTCAGTGAATTCCGGAAGGCCTCCAGCTCATTATTCAGCCGATCAAGAATCACCTGGTCGATCTTTGCCTCTCTGTCGCGTTGAATAATCTGTGAGTCATCCGCAAACACACCGTGTAAAATATCACGCGCTTTCAGAGCACTCAGCACCGGTTTCAGTGCATAATCGATCGCCAGCAGATGGGCGTGACTGCCTGCAGTAGCAACCGGCAGCACCACTTTATTTTCCAGAGCGCGCTCAGGTAACAGGTCCAGAACCGTCTTTAATGCTCCGGAATAGGCTGCTTTGTAAACCGGTGTGGCAATAATCAGACCTTGTGCGCTGGAGAGATCCTCTTTAAACAGAGAGATCGCCGGTGCATCAAACCGCGCCTGAATCAGGTCGTCCGGGTCAAAATGCTGAATATTCCAGGGAAGCACTTCAATCCCCTGAGACTCAAGAATTTTCTGGCTGAGTGTCAGTAATGCCGTAGAGCGCGAAGGAAAGCGTGGACTTCCGGCTAAAGTCACTACCCGCATGACAGTCCCCTTATCAGTATGCTGTTTTCAGAAAAATATGGGGGAATGATGACAGAGCTATACGGACAGAAAAAATAACATATCCGGCAAAGCTATTGCCGGATACAGATATGAACCGTGCATAAGGGATAGTGCACAGCAATCAAAAGATGTCTTACATCTTATAGCCAGGCTTTTTGATCAACTCATCCATCTCAGGGGCTATCTGGGTATCCCATACACTGGCTTTCCACTCTGCCTGCGGGATATATTTGAGCGCAATACTGACAGCAGACTCTTTACTCTGCATATGCTGTTCAAAGACTTCGGTCAGCGCTCTGGACAGGGCTGTTTCTTGCTCATCAGTGAGTTCTCGCGGGAAAGCTTTAATTTCGATATGCGGCATTGCCGGCTCCTGTCTGAATTAATGAAAAATCACCTGGTTGCAGGCCGGTTCTGATAATGACACCAGAACATCCTGCCGGGAAGCCTGTCCCAACATGAAGGTGCTCCATCTCTGTGGGTGAGCCAGTAATTTAACATGTTGTAAAAAACAACTTTTTTCAAAACACCCCCACTTCACCGACGTTTTTTCCACTTTGCACAGGAAAAATATCCACGTCACAACCCCGCGTAACCCACGAAAAAGTTTTCCGCCGGATATGTGAGCAGCTATAGCAGAAGAAAAAAGTGGACGAACATTTCTGTTCCCCGGTGAATCATCGTGAGCAGATTGTCTGCATATTCCCGGGGGAAGGCTTTGTGCTGCCTCATTCTCCGGGATTACAGGCCAGGCCATCGGTAGTGTATATCCTGCTGGCCCCGGGCGGCATCCGCCGGAGGGAAGAGCGTGCCAGGGTGATTTTTTTACTGGCTATCAAAAAAGCTGAATACCATGAAACGATGGGGATACAGGAATTTTTGTGGCACTGATGCAGAGTAAATCTGCAATACAGCTGAAAAATTGCCCCACTTTCGCGGGATTTATCGGGACAGCACTGCAATTTCTGCGACAATCAGCCACCGGGAGTTAACCTTTAACAAAGATTAATATTCGTCTCCGCGTACCCGGTCGCGATAACTCTCCCAGTCAAAACGAACCCACATGCTGTTACCGAGCCGCATCCGGTCCATTACTCGTTCGCCCAGTAAAGCATTCATCCCGTCATGATTCAGATTCGACAGCATACCTGTCGGGCGTTTCGATGAGGAACGACGATCGACTATCTGATTGATTATCACCTTCTCATAGCGTGACTCGGTTTGCATGCCAATCTCATCAATGACCAGCAGGTCAACACTACTCAAATCGTTAATCAGTCCCTCTTCAGTCAACTGACTGTCGCCACTAAAGGTCCCTTTCATATTCGACATCAGGTCAGCGACAGTGACAATGAGCACACTTTTGCCACGCAGAATTAAATCATTACCAATCGCCGCCGCCAGATGGTTTTTACCGGTGCCCGGTCGCCCGGAAAAGACAAAACTGGCAATACTATTGTCAAACTCTGCGGCATATTGTCTTGCCATAGTTAACGCTTTGCTTTGTGCTTCATTTTCAACCCGATAATTGTCAAATGAACAGTTAATGTGTAACTCGCGAATTCCGGATCGTCCCATGATACGCTGCATTTTCATGGCACGGTTTTCACGGACAATGGATTCTGAGCGCAACAATCCCTGCTGCTGGTTCCAGGCCAGTAACTCCTCACCATTAGTGAATTTAGGCCTGACCCCTGCGGGTATCAATCGTTGTAAACGGCTGAACAGATTTTCCGGTGTTTTCATTATTCACCCCTGAAACCATTAGGAATCTGACGGTCAGGTTCCGCCACCTGAGTATGATCGCGGCGTGTCTGAGGATATTTATTCACTCTGCCTGCCTGGAGGGAGCGGGCCAGTTTTTGCTGCCACTGAATATGGTGAAATGTCCGGCCTTCTGCCTGCCAGTAAGAGACAAAGGAAGCCAGCTCTTCATCACTCACAGATTCACCCAGTGCTATCCCCCATACTGCGGCCTGGCGCAAAAAGTCCGGGTCGGGTTGCCATCCGGCAAACATCGGAAATTTTCCGGCGGGTATTCGCAAAGAGACCGGTGACACTTCCTGCTGGTCAAAAAACTGATCATCAAGCGCCACATCCATTGACCGTTGCATCGCAGATTCAGCCGCCAACAACTCCGCCAACCGTTCCGCCGTCAACGCATACATCACCGGAGCATTCTTATCAAATACCGCAAGGGTCCCCTGCCCTGCACTTTCCAGTGCTGAGAGCGGATTCTGGCTGAATTCATCCAGCCCGATGACAGATGAAGCTAAAAGTTTAACCGGCATAACGAAACCTGACTGATTAAATATCCCGTTCCGCACAAACCCCGTATCGCGGAACCACTTCCCTATAGTGTATCAAGTTTGTCGGCATGGATCGCAAAAACATGTGGTGAATATTCCTGCCACTTTCGCTATGCCCGGCTAGAATAGGTGAACTTTGGCAACATTCCGGGAAACGATAATGACAACTCAGCGTTGTTTCTGGGTCAATGATGACCCGCTTTACATTGCCTACCATGACCATGAATGGGGCGTTCCACAGAAAGACCCACAAGTCTTGTTCGAAATGCTGTGTCTTGAAGGTCAGCAGGCGGGCTTATCATGGATAACAGTGTTAAGAAAACGGGAAGCTTATCGCCGGTTATTTCATCAGTTTTCTCCGGTACTCATCGCGAAAATGACCCTGCCAGACATCGAGCAACGGTTGCTGGACCCTTCAATTATCAGACATCGGGGTAAAATTAATGCGATAGTCAGTAATGCACAGGCACTACTGGCAATGGAATCTGCCGGAGAGCCATTCAGCGATTTCCTGTGGGGATTTGTGGAAAACCAGCCTGTCGTCAATCACTACGCCAGCGCACATGATGTTCCGGCAACCAGCCCTGTGGCGATAAAAATGTCCGCAGCACTTAAAAAGCGTGGATTCAAATTTATTGGACCCACCATCTGCTACGCTTTTATGCAGGCTACAGGGATGGTTAACGATCATCAGACCCACTGTTTTTGCCATCCGGACAATGCTTCTGACACACTATAAATCACATCAGATAAATACCACTTTTCACAGCAGGGTCGAATATCTGCTGACGGACAGGCATAATTACCTTGTAAGGCCTGCTTTTCTGCAGGTTAAACCGGAGAAGGAACGGAATGACAAGCAGGCCAGCAAGAGCCACTATCAGTGATGTCGCTAAAGCTGCAGGTACCGGAAAAACCAGCGTATCCCGTTATCTGAATGGCGAGTTACATGTGTTATCCCCTGCACTTAAAGAACGAATAGAGCAGGCTATCGCGACACTGAATTATCGCCCCAGCCAAATGGCTCGCAGTCTGAAAAGAGGTCGGACACGGCTCATCGGGCTGATAATTGCGGATATTACCAATGCTTATTCGGTAGAAATCATGTGTGGTATTGAAGCCGCATGTCGGGATTATGGTTTTACCCTGCTAATGTGTAATACCAATAATGAGGTATCACTGGAGCAATATTATATCCAGTTACTCAGCAGCTACCAGGTCGAAGGGATTATCGTTAATGCCGTTGGCATGCATGAAGAAGAGCTAAGCCGTCTTCAACAATCCCAGCTGCCAATGACGCTGATAGACCGAAAAATTGAAGATTTTGACTGCGATGTCATTGGTCTTGATAACCATGAAGCCTCCGAAAAAGTCACGCGCCATCTGGCTGATAACGGTTATAACGCCCTGTTGTTTATCAGTGAGCCTGTTGGCAGCGTCAATACCCGCCGGGAACGACTTAAAACCTTTTGTCAGACCGTAGCGACTTATCCGGAAGTACAGGGTGAAAATACCGAAATTGCCTTACATCAGGAAGCTGAACTTAACCATTATCTGGATGACTTTTTAAGCAGAAACCGCCACCAGCGCTGCGCGATCATTACGGCTAATGGTTCTTTGACTTTACAGGTGGTTAAGCAGTTACAGACGAAGGGTATTGTCTGCGGTACTGATATCGGGCTGGTCGGTTTTGATGAGATGAACTGGTCATCACTGGTCGGTACTGGAATCACCACTCTCAGGCAACCTACTCATCAGATAGGTTATCGCTCACTGCAAAGCGTCATCAATCGTATCAAACAGGCAGAGTCAGAACGCACCGAACACTTCTTCAGCGGTGAGCTGGTGATCCGCGGATCGAGTCAGCCGCTACCTTCCATCCTGCCCGTTCGGTAACCCGCAGATGACTGTCATAAAATGTGACGATCCTTTAGTAAAGAGCAATACCTTGAAAGCGGAACAAAGGTTAAATTAACGTTCCGAGTGTTTTACCAACGGACAACACACTCCAGGTCTGCTGTGCGGCTATCGGTTTGCTTCCGTGGATAGTGGCTTATACTCTCGCCGGAAGCTGACTGCTGTTATAGCACACAGGATATCTGCTGCAGCCCATAATACGGGCTTTCATGAATCACACCCTGAAAAATCAGGAGAGGCAGAATGAAACCCCCGGTTATCGTATATAAACCTTTACCTGCTGAGCTACAAAGTCTTCTGTCGGAACATTGCCAGATAACCGAAGTCAGTGACCTGAGTGAGAATACCGTGGCACAACACGCGACCGCCTTTTCTCAGGCGGTCGGACTGTTGGGCTCCGGGGCTAAAGTGGACCAGACATTACTCGACAAAATGCCGGCGTTGCGTGTCTGCTCTACCCTGACGGCCGGGTACGACCTGTTCGATGTTGATGCCCTGAATGCACGGCAAATTGCCCTGATGCATACCACAATATTAAGTGAAACAGTTGCCGATACCATTTTCGCACTGATCCTTGCCAGTGCCCGACACATAACCTGGCTGGATAACTGGGTCAAAGCAGGTAAATGGCAAAAAAGTATCACCCCTGAGTTATTCAGTATCGATGTGCATCACAAAACGCTCGGTATTATTGGGATGGGACGAATTGGTATGGCGGTAGCGCAACGAGCGCATCTTGGTTTCAGTATGGATATTCTTTACAATGCGCGAACGAGTCACCCGGACGCAGAACAGCGCTTTTCGGCTCAGTATTGCGGTCTTGAAGAGTTACTGCAAAAAAGCGACTTCGTCTGCATTATTTTACCTCTCTCGGATGAAACACGGCAGTTGATAGGAGCGCAACAGCTGGCACTGATGAAACCCGGGGCGGTACTGGTGAATGCGGGTCGTGGCGCAGTCCTCGATCAACAGGCGCTGACTGATGCCCTGAAAAACAAGCAGATTTATGCCGCAGGCCTGGATGTTTTCGAACGCGAACCCATACCAGCCAACTCAGAACTGCTGACACTCCCCAACGTGGTCACTTTACCGCATGTCGGTTCAGCCACCCATCAGACACGATACGCAATGAAGCGTGAAGGTGTGGAGAATCTGATTGCCGCGCTGGCCGGAAAACTGGATAAGAATTGCGTCAACCCTCAGTCGGTAAAACAGCAATAATGCTTTAATTTTCATATTAAACATCATTATGATTGCGCCCGTCACAGACGGGCGCTATCGTGACTGCACCTGCGATTAACCAACTTTCTCCTGCTATGCATTTTTCTCAGTTCGGCAACAAATTTACCCGTCAGACCGGGATTTCCCGTTTAATGGAAGATATGGGGCGTGGTTTACGCACCCCTGGCACAGTCATGCTCGGCGGAGGTAATCCGGCGAAAATCCCTGAAATGGATGACTATTTTCAGCAATTACTGGCAGAAATGCAGCGAAGTGGTGCGTTAACAGAGGCACTCTGCAACTATGATGGTCCCCGCGGTAAAGATGTCTTGCTGGAGAGCCTTGCGATAACCCTAAAAGAAAGCCATGGCTGGAATATCTCGGCCAGGAATATCGCCCTGACCAACGGCAGTCAGAGCGCGTTTTTCTATCTGTTTAATCTGTTTGCCGGTAAACAAGCGGATGGATCCACACGCAAAGTTTTATTTCCGTTGACACCTGAATACCTCGGCTATGCCGATGCAGGCCTGGAAGAAGATCTGTTCGTTGCCGCCAGACCGACTATCAGTCGTCTGCCGGAAGGACAGTTCAAGTATCACGTGGATATGGAAAACCTTGTTGTCGGGGGTGATATTGGTCTGATGTGCGTTTCACGCCCGACTAACCCGACCGGAAACGTGATTACCGATGAGGAGTTGACCGGTCTGGATCATCTGGCCCGACAACATAATATTCCACTGCTGATCGATAATGCTTACGGGTTGCCGTTTCCCGGCATCATTTTTACCGAAGCCCGGGCACTGTGGAACCCAAATATCATTCTGTGCATGAGTCTTTCTAAACTGGGACTGCCCGGGGCACGCTGTGGAATTATCATAGCCAATGAAAAGACCATCCAGGCGCTCAGCAATATGAACGGTATCATTAGCCTGGCTCCGGGCAGTGTCGGTCCGGCCATTGCTCATGAAATGCTTTGCCGTAAAGATTTGTTGCGGCTATCAGAACAGGTTATCAGGCCCTATTACAAAAACAAAGTCTCTGAAACCATCGCCCTGATCCGTCGTTATATCCCTGAAGAGCGTTGTCTGATTCATAAGCCGGAAGGTGCGATTTTTCTCTGGCTGTGGTTCCATAATCTGCCGGTTTCTACAGAAGAGCTCTACCACCGACTAAAGGCCAGAGGAGTCTTGATGGTACCAGGGCATTTCTTCTTTCCGGGTCTGCCCGGGGAATGGCAGCATACCCGTCAGTGTATGCGAATGAATTATGTCCCTGATAATCAAGAGATAGAACGCGCGGTTGTTATCCTTGCAGAGGAACTGGACCGGGTTTTTTCTGCAGAAGATTAATATTAACCTTCACGGGCCACAGGCTTAATTATGCGATTTAAAGATGTGTTACTGGCATTATGTGTAGTGATTATCTGGGGAATAAATTTCGTCATTATCAAAGTTGGCCTGGAAGGTATCCCGCCTTTCTTACTTGCCACTCTGCGCTTTGCACTGGTCGCGTTTCCCGCCTGTCTGTTTATCCCCCGACCAGCAGTCCCGTTTAAATGGTTGCTGGCTTATGGGCTGACGATAAGCTTTGGGCAGTTTGCATTCCTGTTCCTGTCGATAAAACTCGGCATGCCTGCGGGCCTTGCATCACTGATTCTGCAGGCTCAGGTATTTTTCACCCTGTTGTTTGGCGCCGTTTTTCTTAAAGAGTCACTGCGCTGGTACAACGTTGCCGGCTTACTGATTTCGGTGCTGGGAATGATTTTTCTTGCCGAACACAGCCTTGCTGGAACCACAGGCCATGGAATGCCACTCATTGCTTTGCTGCTGACACTGGCCGCAGCGTTTTGCTGGGGTCTGGGTAATATCACGAATAAAGTAATTATGCGTCACCATCCGGTACCTGCCATGTCGCTGGTTGTCTGGAGCGCCCTTATCCCTGTATTACCTTTTATACTCTGCAGCTGGTTATTTGACGGGCCTGAAGCCATAAAAACCAGCCTGGTCAATTTCTCATCCACTGGAATATTTTCGGTTATCTATCTGTCATTTTTGTCGACAATTGTCGGCTACGGGCTGTGGGGAGGGTTACTGGGCCGTTATGATGCATCGCGGGTCGCCCCTATGGCTCTGCTGGTACCCGTGGCTGGTATACTCAGTGCATCCGTTTTATTGCATGAAACTATGAGTCCTGCCCAGACAACAGGTATTGTCGTGATTATTGCCGGTCTGCTGGTTAATACCTTCGCCGGAAAGGTCCGGCAGCGCAGAACCACCGCTGGCGGTCGATAAAAAAACGCCGCAATTTATGCGGCGTCAGTTATCTTTTAACCCGTTTTTAGCGGGCAGAATCACTGATTTCAATGCGGCGAGGTTTTACTTCTTCGGGAGTAATACGCTCAAGATCGATACTCAGTAATCCATTTTCCAGCCGCGCATCGCGGACTACAATATGGTCTGCTAACTGGAATTTACGTTCGAAATTACGTTCTGCAATACCCTGGTAGAGGTATTTTTTCTCTGGTTGTTCAACAGGATGTGAGCCTTTGACCACCAGCATATTATCGTGAAAGGTAATATCCAGTTCTTGTTGTGAAAAACCAGCCACCGCGATTGTGATCCGGTAGTGGGTGTCATCAACCAGTTCAACATTATACGGAGGATAGCCACCATTCGCCTGGTTAGGATTTGACTCCAGCAGGTTGAATAAACGGTCAAAACCGATGGCTGAACGGTATAGGGGTGACAAATCAAAGTTACGCATAATCAAACTCCTGGATTTCAGCAAGTATGTATAGCCTTCCCTAAGGGACAGGCAGAAAAGTGCAGATACCCCTGGCGGCGATATCCTACAGCGTTACTTATAAAAATGGGGTCGATCGCATTTTTTTCAAGCAAATCGAGTTTTTTTAGGGTAACTAATGAGAATTGTCTTACACTCAAAGAACTATCGCAGTCATTTGAGTTATATCAGCAACGAGTAAAGCTGCCTGAAATATCGGTTATTGAGGATAAAAGGGACGACTATGATTAAAGTAATCAACCGGATTCCGACAACAGGTATCATTTTCTGGTGTACGTTCTCTGTTACCGGCTGTTCCAGTGTGATGTCACATACCGGCCCGGAACAAGGGTACTATTCGGGTACGCGGGCGAATACTGAAATACTGGAAGACCATAATACACGTTGGCCGATTAAAACACTTGCCGTGGTGGATTATCCGTTTTCTGCAGTCATGGATACTCTGCTGGTCCCGTGGGATTACTTCCGTAAAGACAATAAATCAGGCGGGAGCTCGCTGCGTGCCAGAGTCGCTGAAAGCGAAACTCTGGCAAAGACAGATACCATGATGCCTGCCCCTCCGGCTACGGTTAAAAATCAGTCACCATAAACAATTGTCTCCAGCCACTGATATCCCTCATATAAGCGATCTTCAGTCCGTCCGGGGACCAGACTACGGCATCGCCGCAGGGTGCCTGTTCAGTGCGGGGAGTCAGTCTCCGGCAAAGCCCTGAACGAATATCACATGCCATAATGCTGTTATCACATACAAAAGCCACTGAATCATCTTGCGGATGCCAGTTCACCACCGAGGCAATACTTTCGGGCAGACGAGTAACCTGTACAGGTTCTCCCCCTTCAGGCGAGATACTCCACAGCTGGATAATCCCATACTCATCGGCCATCAGAAAAGTGATGAGACTTCCATCTGGTGATGTTCGTAACCAGTGACGGGGCTGTAACGCAATCCCATGAGTGTATGTCAGTCTTCTCTGAACCACGCCCTGTGGGGGAAAAGGTAAACGGTCAGTTAACCCCTGTAACGGAAAAACACCGTTAGTCGTAAATTCTTCAGGGTGTTCTGGCAAATCGACAATAAAGATTTCCGGAACCCTGGCCCCTTCGGCGGAAAGCGTGTCTCCAATAAACACCAGCGCCCTGCGCTGCCATTCACCGCTGGCTTTCCGGTAACCGGAGTTACCTACCCATCCTTCCTCATAGGCCCGGTTGATCTGATCACTTCCGGGTTGAGGATTCACCGTCGTCTGAGTGACCAGGACGCAAAAATGGCTGCCGTTATATTCCCGGGGATGCTGTCCGCTAACAATCACCGGGCGCAAGGGTACTGCTACCCCTACATTACGCATATCTTCTGCCAAAGATCGCTCATGCATCACATGATCATTATAGGTGAAACTGAGGAATTCACCTTCACTATCAAACATATGCACATGAGTCCCGCCGCGTAAAGCGCCCGGGGTATAAGGTGGGGTAATATCGCAGGCATCCAGAGTGATTGCGCGGCCATCCTCGATAATCACCCCACGACGGTGATGAAAATCATAATGCCATAATTTATCCGGATTCTCGGGGCCATGGATGCAGACATAACGTTCAGGGAGCCGGGGGCTGCAACTGATCACCCCGACACAGGCTCCCTGTGAAGCCTGGTACAGGATTTCATTCTGCCCGTTATTAACATTTACCCGCTCGACCGTCAGGCTGTTAAACGTCGCCTCTGGTGGGCGGGTATCAAAAACCAGCCATTGACTGTCCGGAGTCCAGACCTGCGAGTTTGTCAGCTGATGATGGCGAGGGTCAAAAGTTAATTGTTTTTCCTGCATTGCACGCGTCCATTACGGTTCCGGTGGTGAGGAATATGCAATATTCTGTAGCGTTCTGCCAGTGCCATATCCGCAATAAACAAGAAAAGCTACCCTGAGGCAGCTTTTCCGGCGACTTGCACACACTGTTTTATTATTTATTCAGCTCAGCAGACATATACACACGATTGTTATTAATCGCACTGGTAATAGTATATGAAGATGCACCTGCTGCTTTGGCTTTCGCGGCAATCTGAGCCTGAGCACCATCCAGGGTACTACTGGTCGCAGAGACAGACTCTGCGAAAGCACCGAAAGACAGGGCAGATAATGCAGCAGCAGCAATTAATGTAGTCATAGTTTTCATGGTCAAATTCCTTCTTTATGGTTTATTACGCAGGGCACACATTGTCCTGATTTCATACCAGTATTATTCATCACGGCAAATTAATTTTATTTTCTGAGAGTGTTTACCGATCAGAAAATAATATACTGGCGGTTTTATTATTTATTCAGCTCTGCAGACATATACACACGATTGTTATTAACCGCACTGGTAATAGTATATGAAGATGCTCCAGCTGCTTTAGCTTTCGCAGCAATCTTAGCCTGAGCACCATCCAGGGTACTACTGGTCGCAGAGACAGACTCAGCGAAAGCACCGAAAGACAGGGCAGATAATGCTGCCGCAGCAATTAAAGCAGTCATAGTTTTCATGGTCAAATTCCTTCTTTATGGTTTATTACGCAGGGCACACATTGTCCTGATTTAAATCATCTTCGTTATTTATTTCGTTTAATTTTTCTTATTCTGAAAGAGGCTCTCTGTCAGAAAATAATATTGCGGAACATAAACGTTTATTTATTCAGTTCAGCGGTCATATATACATGATTATTATCAGTAGCACTGGTAATAGTGTATGAAGATGCACCCGCAGCTTTAGCTTTCGCGGCAATCTGAGCCTGAGCGCCATCCAGGGTACTGCTGGTCGCAGAGACAGACTCAGCAAAAGCACCAAAAGACAGGGCAGATAATGCTGCCGCAGCGATTAAAGTAGTCATAGTTTTCATGGTCAAATTCCTTCTCTTTGGTTTGTTACGCAGGACATTAATCATCCTGATGCAACTAATAATAACCGTTGTTACTATTACTTTATTAACTAACTGTGCGATCTCTGTCACAAAAAACGGAGGCATCGACTCATAATCAGTGATTATTTATTCAGTTCTGCAGTCATATAAACACGGTTGTTATTAACAGCACTGGTAATGGTATATGAAGAAGCCCCGGCAGCTTTGGCTTTCGCAGCAATCTGTGCCTGAGCACCATCCAGAGTACTGCTGGTCGCAGAGACAGACTCAGCGAAGGCACCGAAAGACAATGCAGATAAGGCAGCGGCAGTGATTAGAGTCGTCATCGTTTTCATGGTTAACACCTCAATAAAGTTTAAAAAGTATCATTAGTTTTGATGAAATAATAATACCCACAGTTACTATTAGCGTGTTAACAGAAAATGCGATCTCAGTTACTATGAGTAACAACACTGGGTGAATATTAGCCATCTGTTGTTAACTAATTAATATTATTGTATTTAATGAGGACACACCGGATGGCTATTGTTACAACGAAGCAACACAATGCTGACCCGTAATGACACCGGAGTGAAAGCCCGTGTAAAAAATCAGTCAGAAAGGTGGAGGACTAACAACTGGGGTAGGACAGGCATCCGGCGATGCCTGTTTTCAGCTTCAGGCAGTGAGCGCCCATTTTTCGATAGCCCGGGCTACACCATCTTCTGCATTAGTCGTGGTTTGATAGCGGGCCTGCTGTTTTACTGAGTCAATAGCATTGCCCATCGCAACGCCACTGCCGGCATAGGCAATCATTGCCAGATCATTTTCATGATCACCAATCGCCATCACTTCATCCGCAGTGAAGCCAAGGAGTTCAGCCAGTTTTCTGACCCCCTCCCCTTTATTCACCTGATTATTCAGGATTTCCAGATAGTACGGCGCACTTTTCAGAATGGTATAATCCTGCATAATTTCCGGTGACAGACGGGCAATCGCGGCATCCAGTAATTCTGGCTCATCAATCATCATCAGCTTTGGAAAACGTAGCGTAGCATCCATCTCCTCAGGTGAACGATAACGCAAAGGAATACCGGTCAGAGAAACCTCATGCACCGTATACTTACTGATATCTTTATTGGGGGTGTAGAGGTGGGTTTTATCCAGTGCCTGAAAATGGACGCCATATTCAACGGACAGTTGCCAGAATTTCAGGTAATCTGCGTGACCCAGCGTGACCTCCGCTACACAGCTTCCATCATCAGCACGCTGGACTAATGCACCGTTATAACTGATGCAAAACTGACCCGGGGTATCCAGTCCAAGCTCGGTGATGTAACGCTTCATCCCAATATGGGGTCTTCCGGAGGCCAGAACCACAATAATCCCCTGTGCCTGAGCCCGGGCAATTGCTGATTTTACTGCCGGTGTAATTTTATGCTCCGGATCCAGTAACGTGCCATCCATATCAAGTGCTATCAGTTTAATTGCCATAACATCCTCATGATTTACCGAATATCATCCGATGCTATCCTGTTTACGTCGAATCTGACAGCGTTCCCCTGGCAACAATCCGTACAGATCACAGTATATGACTGATCAGACTGGATTATTGATTTCCTGCGAATATCATTCGCAGGCTTATTTATGCTGTACTGCAACATTAAAGGTGAACCACTGGTGGCTCAGCTTTGCAAAACTCCCGTCAGAATAGATATCTGTGATCGCCTGATTGACCTGCTGCTGAAGCTGAAGATCTTCGCCTTTCCGGAAACCTATCCCTGTCCCCTGACCGAATAATGCAGTATCTGTCACCTCCCTGTCCTTCAAAGCATAGCCGGCGCCCTGAGGTTTTTTCAGAAATGAGAAAGTGGCCGACACCGCATCATCCAGGCTGGCATCCAGTCTGCCCGCGGTCAGGTCTGTGTAAATCTGGTCAGGTGACTGATAGGTCACCACTTCCACACCCTGTGGCCGCCAGTACTTATCTGCATAGGTTTCAAAAACAGACCCCTGTTGTACCCCCACACGATGACCTTTAAGACTCGCTGCATCTGCCACCAGAGGACTGCTCTTAGCGGCTATCAGATACACGGGGGTGCTGAACAGTGGCAGGGAGAAATCGACAGACTTTTTGCGCTCATTATTTATCGACAGCGATGAAAGGATGATGTCAAACTTTCGGGCCTGCAACGCGGGAATGAGCGAATCAAACGGCAGTGATACAAACGTACAATGCCGGTGAATTCTTTGACAAATCTCCTCGCCCAGTTGCACATCGAAACCGGCCAGATGACCAGAATCATCCATATATTCAAATGGCGGAAAGGTAGGATCGATACCTACAGTGAGGGGAGGAAAAGTCTGTGCGGCATAACAACCGGACATTCCACCAGCGAGCAACAATACTATCCACTTTTTCATTAATCCCCCTCTGGCCTGAAGTTATTCCTGACTAAAACGTTCCGGGCGGAAATCAGCCAGCATCGGGTGCCGCTTACCGGTCACCATTTCTCCTGCCAGCAATTCACCAATAATCAGTGCCAGAGTGGCTCCTGAATGGGTGAATGCAATATAACAACCCGGAAAACCGGGTAACTCACCGAGCACCGGAAAACCATCGGCAGGAACAGGTTTACGGCCCACCTTATAGCTGGCGACTTTTAAAGGCGTTCCCAGGGAAAGTATCTGATCAGCTTCTTCCATCAGACGTGCGGGGATTTGTGGACTGACGGTAAAACTACCGTCGTCCAGCTGGCGGATATCTTCAACATACCAACTATGGTCAAGTGCCAGTGTATGACCGGGATTTGGCCGTAAAGCCACCCGCGGAGTATTGAACACCTTGTCAGGCAGAATATCGGCGGGTTCGCTGATGGCTAGCATTGATAATACTGATCCGTCCGGCAGCGAGTATCCCAGAGACCCAACCACCGCAGGAGTTTCAGCCCCACAAGCGACTAACACACGGTCAAAAGGCAACAACCCGTCTTCCGGGGTAACTACCCCGCAAATCCTCCCTTCCATATCGGCAGATGGCAGCACTTTTCCTGCATGTTGTACCGTTTTACCCCCCAGTGCTGTAAATTCTGCCAATAGAGTGTGAATAAGTTCCGGCAGACTTACCCAGCCTTCTCCCGGGTTGAATAGTGCCGCACCGTTAACCGCCTGTGGGTTCGCCAGCGCTTCAATTGTCGTCAGTTGTTGAGGATCATTTAATAGCTCAGACTGGTAACCATGATCAGTTTCCGCCTTGTGCCATTCAGCCACTTCTTCGGGGGAGGACCAGAACACTCCACCAGAAAATTTGAGCCAGTCGATTGGCGAAAGCCGGTGATACAGCGTCTGATAACGGGCAATCCCCGCCATACGTAACAGGTAATAACTTTCCGGCCAGCAGCCGGAGGCATTTAACCAGGAAAGGGAGCGACCGGAAGCTTGTGAGGCCCATATATCTTCAGTGAACAAAGTGACTTCAGCACCAGCTTTAACCAACTGGTGAGCACAGGAGGCCCCTATAACCCCACCACCAATAACTGCAACTTTCATCCATACCTCCATGGTTTAATGGAATGAGTATTGCCTCCGGTCAATGAGATATGAAATAGGATTTATTAATGGTTACTGGCGGAAAGGCACAAAATACGGGATTCGGAATAAAAAAACCCTCTTTGTCACCAAAGAGGGTCAGATGTTGCGGCAGTACTGATTAAATATCGATATTGGCTGCTTTCAGAGCATTCTCTTCGATAAAAGCTCTGCGTGGTTCAACCGCGTCGCCCATCAGGGTGGTGAACAGCTGATCGGCGGCAATCGCATCTTTAATGGTAACCCGCAGCATACGGCGGCTGTCCGGATCCATTGTGGTTTCCCACAACTGCTCAGGGTTCATCTCGCCTAATCCTTTGTAGCGCTGGACCGACAGGCCTCGACGGGATTCTTTCACCAGCCATTCCACCGCCTGTTCAAAACTGGCCACCGGCTGACGACGTTCACCGCGTTCAATAAACGCATCATCCTCGATCAGGTCACGTAATTTCTCACCCAATGCGTTGATTTTATGGTACTCAGGCCCCTCAATAAATTCATAATCGAGTGGGTAATCTGTATCCACTCCATGCGTTCTGACTCGTAAGACCGGCTCAAAACGCTGATGCTCACGATTTTCCCGCACGTAACCGGAATAGCTACTGCCATGCGCTTCGCGTTCGTTTAAATCACTCACCAGTCCATCCAGCCACTGCTGAACTGTAGCCTGGTCGGTGAGATCGCTCAGAGTCGGACGATACACCAGTCTTTTCAGCATCGTTGCAGGATAACGGCGGGTCATACGCTTGATCATCTTTTCGGTGTAATTAAACATCGATACCAGCTCTTCAAGCGAAGCACCGCTTAAGGCCGGTGCACTGGAATTGGTATGCAGGGTCGCACCATCCAGCGCAATCGCTATCTGGTATTGATCCATCGCGTCATCATCTTTGATGTACTGTTCCTGTTTGCCTTTTTTCACTTTGTACAATGGCGGCTGAGCAATAAACACATGACCACGCTCAATAATCTCCGGCATCTGACGGTAGAAGAAGGTCAACAACAGGGTACGGATGTGTGAACCATCGACGTCCGCATCCGTCATGATAATGATGCTGTGGTAACGCAATTTGTCCGGATTGTATTCATCGCGACCAATACCGCAACCCAGTGCGGTGATCAGTGTGGCGACTTCCTGAGAAGAGAGCATTTTGTCGAAACGCGCTTTTTCGACATTCAGAATTTTACCTTTTAACGGCAGAATCGCCTGGTTTTTACGGTTACGCCCCTGCTTGGCAGATCCGCCAGCAGAGTCCCCTTCCACCAGGTAAACTTCAGAAAATGCAGGATCACGCTCCTGGCAGTCCGCCAGTTTGCCCGGCAAACCAGCCAGGTCCAGGGCACCTTTACGGCGGGTCATTTCACGAGCGCGTCGGGCAGCTTCACGGGCACGGGCCGCATCGATAATTTTTCCGACCACAATTTTGGCATCAGACGGATTTTCCAGCAGGTATTCTGCCAGTAATTCATTCATCTGCGATTCAACCGCAGATTTCACTTCCGAAGAGACCAGTTTATCTTTGGTCTGGGAGGAGAATTTTGGATCCGGTACCTTCACCGACACGACGGCAATCAGTCCTTCACGGGCATCATCACCGGTCGCACTGACTTTAGCTTTTTTGCTGTAACCCTCTTTATCCATATAGGCATTCAGCGTACGGGTCATTGAAGCACGAAAACCGGCCAGGTGTGTTCCACCATCACGCTGAGGGATGTTGTTAGTAAAGCAGTAAATATTTTCCTGGAAGCCATCGTTCCATTGCAGAGCAACCTCCACACCAATACCGTCTTTTTCGGTACTGAAGTAGAACACATTCGGGTGAATTGGCGTTTTATTTTTGTTCAGATATTCTACGAACGCTTTAATTCCGCCCTCATAATGATAATGGTCGCTTTTATCGGAACGTTTGTCGATCAACCGGATAGAGACTCCGGAATTCAGGAACGACAGTTCGCGCAGCCGTTTCGCCAGGATGTCATATTCAAAATCAGTGACATTGGTAAACGTCTGATGACTGGCCCAGAAACGAACCGATGTTCCCGTGGAGTCAGTTTCGCCCACCACATTCAGTGGCGCACTTGGCACACCGTGCAGATAGGTTTGCTGATGGACTTTTCCATCACGACGAATCGTCAGTTCCAGTTTTTCGGATAAGGCATTTACCACCGAAACACCGACACCATGCAGGCCGCCTGACACTTTGTACGAGTTATCATCAAACTTACCGCCGGCATGCAGTACCGTCATGATAACTTCTGCCGCAGAAACACCTTCCTCAGGGTGAATACCGGTAGGAATGCCGCGGCCATCATCCTGAACAGACACGGAGTTATCTGCATGAATAGTAACAATAATTTCCTTGCAGTGGCCCGCAAGTGCTTCGTCGATGGCGTTATCCACAACCTCGAATACCATGTGATGCAACCCGGTGCCGTCATCCGTGTCACCGATGTACATACCGGGGCGTTTACGTACCGCATCAAGTCCTTTCAGAACTTTGATACTTGAGGAGTCATAAGAATTCGACATCAACGTTTCTCGCTCATTTTAATCTTCAGGTTGAACTGCTATTTTACCTTTTTCTACGCTGAACATCTTGCCCTTTTCATCATTCATGTCGATTACGTGATCAACACTTATGGCGCTGACAAAAACCTGTGCCCGGGTCGCTTTCAGACGGTTGGCCAGGATATGACGACGTTCGTCATCCAGCTCAGAGGCAAAATCATCGATCAGGTAAATACAACGTCGTCCGCTTTGACGTGTCAGGTACTCTCCCTGCGCCAGGCGCAGGGCACACATTAATAACTTAAGCTGCCCGCGGGACAGCAAATCTTCTACAGGGGTGCCGACAGCCCGTATACGAAAATCAGATTTATGAGGACCGCTGGCAGTATAGGTCAGCGCTCTGTCCCGCTCAAAATTACGCTCCAGTAACTCAGCATAATCGCTCTCTTTGTCCCAGCCCCTCAGAAAAGAGAAGCTCAGGTCATATTCCGGCAAAAATTGCTGGCAGGTCGCTTTAATTTCGCGGGTGATTTCATCACTGTAAGCCTGCCTCCACTCGCTGATTTGTTGCGCCAGTGGAGCCAGTTCCTGATCCCAGGGCCGCAATTGCCGATAGCTGCTGACCTGGCGCAAGGCCGCATTTCGCTGTTTCATCAGCCGGCGTAAATCACTCCAGGCACTGAAAAATCCGGGATAATTATGAAAGCAGCCCCAGTCGATGTAAGCGCGGCGAAATTTTGGCCCTCCGGTTAGCAACGTAAAACCTTCCGGGGTTATCAACTGCATAGGCAACAGCTGGGCCAGTTCAGCCACTTTATGACCGTCAGTACCATCGACACGGACTTTGCTGTCGCCGGCACGGTCCTTACTTAACCCAATACTGTGCTGCTGGTGAACATCTTCGATGCGACCATGTAACACAAATGATGACTGTTCGTGGCGGATCACGCGGCCAGTCTGAATACTGCGAAATGCCCGGCCATGCCCCAGCGTATACACTGCCTCCAGCACACTGGTTTTACCACTCCCGTTAGGTCCAATCAGAAAGTTCACGCCCTCTGAGAGGGCTAAATCAGCCTGAGCAATATTACGGAAATCTTTAATAATCAGGCGTGTCAGGGCCATAGTCAGTCCGGAGGAGAGGCAAACTCATTCAGGGGAGCAGTCTGCCTGCAGCTCATGCTGCTGCAGTCAGACTGAACATCAGAATTGCGGGCTACAGTCGCATTGGCATAACAACGTAAGCTGCATGCTGGCTGGCGACATCTTCAATTTGCACACTGGAAACCGAATCTGTCAGTAATAGTCTGACATTCTCACATTTCAGGGCGTTTAGTACGTCCAGCACATAGCTGACATTAAAACCAATTTCCAGATCACTCCCCTGGTAACTCACATCCAGAATCTCTTCAGCTTCTTCCTGTTCAGGGTTATTGGCGGTGATACGCAGCTGGTTTTCAGTAATAAATAGCCGGACGCCTCTGAATTTTTCGTTAGACAGAATAGCTGCCCGGGCAAATGCCTGGCGTAGCAGATCACAACCTGCTTCCAGAGTTTTATCCGGATTTTTAGGCAATACCCGGCGATAGTCCGGGAAGCGTCCATCCACCAGTTTAGAGGTGAAGATAAAATCGCCCACATGTGCCCGTATATTGCTGCTGCCGATCTGAACCTGTAACGGGTTATCACCACCATCCAACAGCCGGACCAGTTCCACCACACCTTTGCGAGGTACAATCACTGAATGGTCTGGCAATGACTGGCCTATTGGCATTGAACAGACGGCCAGCCGATGACCATCTGTAGAAACAGTACGCAACTCTTCACCTGCTGTTTCAAACAACATGCCATTAAGGTAATAACGGACGTCCTGATGGGCCATCGAAAACTGCGTTGCTTCAATCAGCCGCTTCAGGGTCGCCTGTGGCAGGGTAAATTCAACCTCACTCTGCCAGTCATCCAGATTTGGAAAATCACCTGCCGGTAACGTCGATAGCGAGAAACGGCTACGGCCAGAGCGTACCAACATTCTGTCATTTTCCAGAATGACATGAATTTCAGCACCCTCAGGAAGTCCCCGGCAGATATCCAGGAATTTACGCGCAGGTACGGTGGTCTCTCCAGCTTCATGTGGCTGGCTGAGAGTGACACGGGCAACCATTTCCATTTCAAGGTCGGTACCTGTCAAAGACAGGGCACCCTCGCTAACCTGCAACAGCAGGTTGCCAAGAATAGGTAATGTCGGACGTCCCCCCAGGGGGCCGCTCACTTGTTGTAATGGTTTGAGCAACTGCTCTCTTTCTACAATAAATTTCATAGCGTCAGGAAGATAATGTTCTGATTAAATTGGAGAAATCTTCTTTTATATCGTGACTTTCTTCACGCAACTGCTCAATCTTTCGGCAGGCATGTAACACCGTAGTGTGGTCACGCCCACCGAAAGCATCGCCTATCTCCGGCAAACTGTGGTTGGTCAACTCTTTGGCCATCGCCATAGCCATCTGCCTTGGTCGTGCAACCGAACGCGAACGGCGTTTTGACAGCAAATCGGCAACTTTAATTTTATAGTATTCTGCGACCGTTTTCTGAATATTATCGATGGTGACCAGCTTTTCCTGTAGAGCCAGCAAATCACGCAGGGCTTCACGCACAAAATCAATAGTGATAGCGCGCCCGGTAAAATTGGCATTAGCAATCACACGGTTAAGAGCCCCTTCCAGCTCGCGGACATTAGAGCGCAGACGTTTGGCAATAAAGAAAGCGACCTCACCTGGCAGACGGATTTTATTCTCATCCGCTTTTTTCATCAGAATGGCAACACGGGTTTCCAGTTCGGGAGGCTCGATAGCTACGGTCAGACCCCAGCCAAAACGCGATTTTAACCGATCTTCCACCCCGTTAATCTCTTTCGGGTAGCGATCAGATGTCAGAATGATTTGCTGATTACCTTCCAGCAAGGCATTAAAAGTATGAAAAAACTCTTCCTGAGACCGCTCTTTATTGGCAAAGAACTGGATATCATCAATCAACAAGGCATCGACTGAACGATAGTAACGTTTAAACTCTTCTATCGCATTGTTTTGCAATGCCTTTACCATATCCTGGACAAAACGTTCGGAGTGCATATAGACAATCCGTGCATTGGGTTTTCTGGCAATAATGCCATTACCGACCGCGTGTAACAGATGCGTTTTGCCTAACCCCGTTCCGCCATACAGAAATAACGGGTTATAGGCGCCGCCAGGATTATCGGCGACCTGACGGGCCGCGGCACGAGCCAGTTGATTCGACTTACCTTCGACAAAATTATCAAAATTATGTCGGCTGTTAACATTCGACCGGTAGGCCACATCAACCGGCGCAGGGGTGTTATCCCAGCTTGGGCGCACTTCGTTACTGCTGGTCGTCGGACGGGCCGGAGGAACAGGTTGTGAGATATGCGGCATGGTCACCGCACTAGCTACTGGTACCGTTGCCGGGGCCGCCGCCGCCGCAGGTCGCGCGCCAACTTCAAACCTAAGTTGCGGGATATCTACACCGCAAAATTCATTCAGCAGACCATTGATACTATTGATGTATTTATCGCGCACCCAGTCGAGTACAAAGCGATTTGGTGCGTACAGAGCCAGGGTGTTGTCGTTTAATTCAGCCTGTAACGGGCGGATCCACATACTGAATTCAGTGGCAGGCAATTGATCCTGCAAACGGGTAAGGCACTGTTGCCAAAGCGTTAGTGACACGGCGGACTCCACTGGTACAAAAAGTAAGACAAGAAACGGTGCTAATCTTTTGAAAACACTAATTATTGATACAGACGTAGAAATCGCCTGCTGCAACGATCTGTAAATCATCACCGCTGGTTAACCTGGAAGGATCATCAGCGGAACGACGGATCATAGCGCAAAGCGGGAAAGAGATCCTCCTTTTCTACACGGATTTTACCCATTTTATCCACAGGATTTTATAATGACAGCGGCGAGGTCACGCTCTGTAATCTTCGGCCAGAAAATCTTTATGTTGATCTCACCGGATTGGTCATTCGCCCCCTGCCATGAAGTTTTTTAGCCGCGATCGCCAGATGATCCTTAACGATCCTTGCTCTTTATAAGGAAGGCCGTATAATTCTCACGCTGTTTGCCGGCCAGATTTCCGGAATCCGGTGGTCATGGCCGAAGTAAACAGCCTTAATCAGGCATAAAGGTGTCATTATTAGCCAAAGTAAATTGACTCAGGACTGTACAGTTATTACAATCCCGCCTCTTTAAATAAAATACACTGAGGCGTCGGTCGGTTTACTGACTCAGCTACGCGTCACCAAGTGAACATTCTCAAGTTTAGGTAGAAATCGCCATGAAACGCACTTTTCAACCGTCTGTACTGAAGCGCAACCGTTCTCACGGCTTCCGTGCTCGTATGGCTACTAAAAATGGTCGTCAGGTTCTGGCACGTCGTCGTGCTAAAGGCCGTGCTCGTCTGACCGTTTCTAAGTAATAAAGCGAACCCTGGTGGGTAAGCTCGCATTTCCCAGGGAGTTACGTTTGTTAACTCCCAATCATTTCACTTTCGTTTTCCAGCAGCCACAACGAGCTGGCACGCCGCAATTAACTATTCTCGGCCGCCAGAATTCGCTGGGGCATCCCCGCATCGGTCTTACCGTCGCTAAGAAACACGTCAAACGCGCTCATGAACGTAACCGGATCAAACGTCTGACCCGGGAAAGTTTTCGACTGCGCCAGCACGAGCTTCCGGCGATGGATTTTGTCATCGTTGCTAAAAAAGGGATTGCGGAACTGGATAACCCTGCATTGACGGAAGTGTTGGAGAAATTATGGCGTCGTCATTGTCGCCTGGCGCGCGGCTCCTGATAGTACTGATTCGTGTTTATCAACGGGCAATAAGTCCTCTGCTGGGGCCTCATTGCCGATTCAATCCAACCTGTTCCCAGTATGGGATCGAAGCCTTACGTCGTTTCGGGGTGATAAAAGGGTGTTGGTTGACGGTGAAACGCGTATTAAAATGCCACCCGTTAAATGCGGGCGGTGACGATCCGGTGCCGCCAAAAAAACACTGATAGCAGAGAAAATTAACGATGGATTCGCAACGCAATCTTTTTTTCATCGCTTTTCTGTTCGTGTCTTTTATGATCTGGCAAGCCTGGCAAACGGACCACAATCCACAGCCACAGCAAACCCAGACCACACAGAATACGAACAGCACCGCAGGTGATGCCGCAAACCAGGGCGTTCCGGCCAGTGGTCAGGGCAAAACGATTACTGTTAAAACAGACGTATTGTCTGTTGAAATTAACACCCGTGGTGGCGATGTAGAACAGGCACAGTTACTCACTTACCCTGATAAGCTGGGTTCTACCCGTCCTTTCCAGTTGCTGGAAACCTCTCCTGATTTTCTGTATCAGGCACAAAGTGGTTTAACCGGCCGTAATGGACCAGACAACCCAGCGAATGGTGCGCGTCCTCTGTATACCACCCCTCAGGACAGCTATCAGCTTGCGGATGGTCAGACTGAACTGCGTGTACCTCTGACCTGGACCGGTGAGAACGGTGTGGTATATACCAAAACGTTTGTCTTCAAGCGTGGCGGCTACGCTGTCGACGTCGACTATCATGTGGATAACAAATCAGCCCAGCCGCTGGAAGTTTCCATGTTTGGTCAGTTGAAACAAACCATCACGTTGCCAAAATCCCGTGATACCGGTAGCAATAACTTCGCACTGCATACTTTCCGTGGTGCAGCGTACTCCACCAGCAATGAAAAGTATGAGAAATATAAGTTTGATACCATTGCTGAAAATGAGAACCTGAACGTTAATACCGATAATGGCTGGGTTGCCATGTTGCAACAGTATTTTGCTACCGCCTGGGTTCCACGGACTTCCGGCAGCAACACACTGTATACCAGTAACCTGGGTAACGGTCTGGCGGCAGTTGGCTATAAATCTTCTCCGGTCACTATTGCTGCCGGTGCAGAACAGAATCTGAACGCCACGCTGTGGGTCGGTCCGGAAATTCAGGACCAGATGGCCGCAGTCTCTCCTCACCTGGATTTGACCGTGGATTATGGATGGTTGTGGTTCATCTCTCAGCCATTGTTCAAACTGCTGAAGTTTATCCACAGCTTTATCGGTAACTGGGGCTTCTCCATTATCGTAATTACCTTTATTGTCCGCGGAATCATGTACCCGCTGACTCGTGCGCAATACACCTCAATGGCTAAAATGCGCATGCTGCAACCAAAAATCCAGGCCATGCGCGAGCGTATGGGCGAGGATAAGCAGCGTATGAGTCAGGAGATGATGGCGCTGTACAAAGAAGAGAAAGTTAACCCACTTGGGGGCTGTCTGCCACTGGTAATCCAGATGCCAATCTTCCTGGCTCTGTATTACATGCTGATGGGCTCTGTTGAACTGCGTCATGCGCCGTTTATCCTGTGGATTCACGATTTGTCTGCGCAAGACCCGTACTACATTCTGCCAATTCTGATGGGCGTCACTATGTTCTTCATCCAGAAGATGTCGCCTACTACCGTTGCTGACCCAATGCAGCAGAAGATCATGACCTTCATGCCGGTTATTTTTACAGTCTTCTTCCTGTGGTTCCCGTCAGGTCTGGTGCTGTATTATATCGTGAGTAACCTGGTCACCATTATTCAGCAACAGCTGATTTACCGTGGTCTGGAAAAACGCGGATTGCACAGTCGTAAGAAAAAAGCCTGATAACTTTTCATGCAGCAACACTACTGCGTGATTTGTGAATATCACTCAGGATATGATAAGGCGGTCTAAAGACCGCCTTTTTTTATTGGTAAAGAGAGAACAGCTATGAGCCACAGCGATACTATCGTCGCCCAGGCAACTCCGCCTGGGCGCGGCGGAGTAGGTATACTCCGGATTTCCGGTCCGAAAGCGGCAGAGGTCGCACAACAGATTTTAGGTAAACTGCCGAAAGCACGTTACGCCGACTACCTGCCGTTTAAAGATGCTGAGGGTACGGTGCTTGATCAGGGCATTGCGCTATGGTTCCCTGGCCCGAACTCTTTTACCGGTGAGGATGTGCTGGAACTACAGGGACACGGTGGCCCGGTCATTCTCGACTTACTGTTAAAACGGATCGTCGCATTACCGGGTCTGCGTATTGCAAAACCCGGAGAGTTCTCCGAGCGTGCTTTTCTGAACGATAAACTGGACCTGGCTCAGGCCGAAGCCATTGCCGATCTGATAGATGCCAGCTCAGAACAAGCAGCGCGCTCTGCCGTTAACTCCTTACAGGGTGTTTTTTCAGATAGGGTTAATCATCTGGTTGAAGCGCTCACCCATCTGCGCATATATGTCGAAGCAGCCATAGACTTTCCGGATGAAGAGATCGATTTCCTGTCCGATGGCAAGATTGAAGCGCAGTTACAACAGGTAATGCAGGATTTAGATAACGTACGCAGTGAAGCCCGTCAGGGCAGCCTGTTACGCGAAGGCATGAAAGTGGTGATTGCCGGTCGTCCCAATGCCGGGAAATCCAGCCTGCTCAATGCTCTGGCTGGCAGAGAAGCGGCTATTGTCACAGACATTGCCGGGACTACCCGCGATGTTCTGCGCGAACATATCCATCTCGATGGAATGCCATTGCATATTATCGATACCGCAGGATTGCGTGAATCCAGTGATGAGGTAGAGAGGATTGGGATTGAACGTGCCTGGCAGGAAATAGCCAAGGCTGATCACGTACTATTTATGGTAGATGGCACCACCACCACTGCTACCGATCCTCTACAGATCTGGCCGGATTTTGTTGCGCGCTTGCCGCCTGCCCTGCCAGTCACAGTAATTCGTAACAAAGCGGATATTACCGGAGAGACCCTCGGTGCTGAGCAGACTGGCGAACATATGCTCATCCGATTATCAGCCCGAACCGGTGCGGGGATTGACCTGCTTCGCAACCATTTAAAACAGAGCATGGGTTTTTCGGGGAATATTGAAGGCGGTTTTATTGCCCGCCGTCGCCATCTTGAAGCCCTGGAAGCCGCAGGTTCTCACCTTGTTCAGGGACAATACCAACTGGTAGGTGCCCGGGCCGGGGAACTGCTTGCAGAAGAGTTACGTCTGGCACAGCAGGCTCTGAGCGAAATTACTGGCGAGTTTACCGCCGATGATCTGCTGGGACGCATTTTTTCCAGTTTCTGCATCGGGAAGTAACCAGTAAACATCACAGATCAGTTAGCCAACGCCCGATCTGACAACCAGCGATGATGACCGCGATATGCTACGGTCATCGTTAACCTGCAGTGTATCAGCGGCTACTGCCATTACCGGACACTGCCTCGGCACCTACCGACATCAGAGCACCGGCATTAAGTAATCCTCCCACTGCCTGCGCGAGGTCTGCTGGCATCGCCACCACTTTTGCATTATCACTCTTCGACAATTCACTGAGTGTCATCACGTAGTTGTTAGCCAGCTGGAAGGACATTGCCTGATGACCGCCGGCAACGTTCAGTGCCGCAGCAAGCTGCTCTGTCGCTTTTTTCTGACCACTGGCCAGTGTTTCTATAGCTTCGGCTTCACGACGCGAAGCCTCCAGTTTAGCCTCAGCATCTAAAATCATTGCCTGCTTTTTCCCTTCCGCTTCGCGGATAGCCGCATTTTTATTACCTTCGGCCCGGGTTTCTGTCGCTTTACGTTCCCGCTCAGCCGCAGCCTGTTGCTCCATAGATTTACGCATCGAGTCAGACGGAGTAATATCCTGAATATCAACCGTTCTCAGGATCAGTCCCCAGTCATTCATCTGCTCTTCCATATTGGCTCGCAGAGTAATTGCCAACTGATCACGATTCGACAGCGTATCATCCAGGTTCATCCCACCGACAGCATTACGGATGGTCGTCATCACCAGGTTTTGTACCGCAGCACTGTAACTGTCTACACCGTAAGCAGCTTTATTCGGATCCGCAATCCTGATAAAGCAGATAGCATTGACTCCGACGGTAGCATTATCTTTGGTGATCCCTTCTATCCCTTTGACTTCAAATAACTGGTCTTTGGCCGACATTTTATAAGCCACAACATCAATAAACGGGATCAGAATATTCAGTCCGGGATTCAGTGTACTGTGATATTTGCCTAATCGTTCCACAATCCATTGGTCGGCCTGAGGAACAATCCTCACACATTTGAAAAAGCTGATTGCCAGTAAAATAATAATTAACGCTAATGCCATAAGTCCTGGTGACATGATTTCCTCCTTAAAAAAATCTGAATAATTAAACGGCTTCGACTTTCACGATATCATCGCTAATCACCGCCACAACCTTAACCCGCGCCTGTCTGGCTAACGGCTGATCACTGAGACAAGGCCACTCCTGACGCCCCTGCACCGGTTTACTCAGTAACAGGACACTGGTTTGGGGAGGTGTCAGGGCTGACGCCAGTACTCCCTGCTGGCCAATTAGAGGCTCCACTATCCAGGGTTCAGGTTTACTGCGTATCCAGCGAACCCAAATCCAGGCACAGATCAGTGATGCCACAACCCATATCAGTAGTTGGCCCGCTATCGGGAATGACGGCAGAATAAAGACCAGCATTGCCGGGACCAGAGCAGCTATCGCCATCCATAGCCCAAAAAAAGTCACGGTGAAAATCTCAATCAATGCAAAAATTGCGGCAATCGCAATCCAGAACCAAAATACTCCGGTTATTTCCATCGGGGCTCCTTTGTCCGGCCACTCAGGCCAGTTAACTTTCCTGTTGTTTTCCGGTATTGATCCACAGAAGATCCTGCGGGTACAAAAATCACACATCATACAGAATCAATAACATATTCCGGCAGAATAAAACACCAGCAATCCATACGGAAATTAGCAATCAGCAAGGGAAAATTCTGCAGACTTTGGCGGAGCACCGCAGTCTGCGTAGTCTGAGAGATTCAGGTTAATTCAATGACCCGATCGGCGGAGGCGATAGTTGAGGGGCGATGGGCGATAAAAATACGGGTGATTTTCAGTTGCCGGATAGAAGCGTTGACACGGGCTTCGTTATCCAGGTCCAGATGGCTGGTCGCCTCATCAAGAAATAACAGCGAAGGCCGACGATATAATGCCCTGGCGATCAGTAAACGCTGTTTTTGTCCACCGGACAGACTCCCACCCAGTTCAGATACCAGAGTTTCATACCCCATTGGCATCTGCATGATTTCCTCATGAATGTGGCTGTTTTTAGCACAGGCAATCACCCATTGGATATCTTTGTCTGCACTGAAACTGGCAATATTTTCTGCAATTGAACCAGCGAACAATTTATCCTCCTGCAGAACACAGGCAATCACATCCCGGTAGTTATTAATTCCCACCCCATTGATATCAATGCCATTACACCGGATTATCCCATGTTCCGCTGACAACAGCCCACTCATCACCTTCATCAGTGTGGTTTTTCCGGCTCCGGATGGCCCCGTAATGGCCACACTTTCTCCCGCCGCAACTGAGAAACTGACATCGGTCAGTACCGGGCGGCTAAGTTTGTCGTACTGATAACTCAGACCCTGCACATCCAGGTCTGCTGCTTCATCAGGCTGACAAAGGCGCCTGGCCGGGTGAAAATCTTCAGCCTCATGCAGTACAATATCGGCGATCCTGTCATTGTGCAGTGCCAGCATCCGTAGCTGCAATAACATATCGATCAGCGAAGATGCCCGTTCAGAGAACTGGCCGCGGTAGGCATTAAAAGCGACAAACATACCAACAGTCATCTGACCATCAATGACCATCGAAGCGCCAAGCCACAAAATAGCCACCTGGTCCAGCGTGGCAATCAGCGAACTCACCCCGCCAAATAACATATCCAGACGATTCATCCTGATACCGGCATTCGTCGTATCAATATTCAGATTCAGCCAGTATTGGGACCGGGTACCTGACAGACCTAACACTTTGAGGGTGCTAATTCCGTACAGCGTCTCCATGAAATGAGAGCTGGATCGTGCACCTTTGACTATATGTTCTTCCTGCGCCTGGCGATAACGCTGATAGGTCGCGAGCCGCAGAACCATATACAACAATGTGAACCCCAGAACAACAAATGTCAGCCAGCCCCCGTACAGGAACATCATAATCATTACACTGAGAGAAACGATCACATCAATGATGCCATTCACCAGACTACTGGTCAGGGTATTGCGGATAGTATCGAGCGATGCGAAGCGTGACTGTATATCACCAGCTTTCCGTTTTTCAAAATAAATCAGAGGAAGGCGTAGCAAGTGATCCATCAGTCCGGTTTTCCATTGGATATCAATCAGTGACTGCATGACCAGAGAACTCCAGGCACGCAGCATGCTGATAAAGGTGCGGAACAGGATGAAAGTCAATAACCCGAGGCATATCAGGCTAAGCAAATCATGGTCCCGCGCAATCAGCACATGGTCCATCACTAGTTGTGTCCCAATGGGGATCAGTATGTTAACGGCTTCAATCACCAGCGAAAGGCAAAAGATTTTCGCCAGAAATCCGGTGAGTCCGGAAATATTTTTCATCATCGACCATAGGCTCACCCCGGACCTGGCTTTCATGGGAGTAAACTCATTCCCCGGCCAGATTTCCAGCGCGACTCCGGTAAAATGTTCTGACATCTCCCGCATTCCCACGACTCTGCGGCCTAGAGCAGGGTCATGAATAATAAAACGCGATCGCCGGACCGCCACCAATACCACAAAATGATTCATATCCCAGTGCAGAAGGGCTGGTCTTTTCAGTTGACATAATTCATCCAGATCCAGCGACAATGGACGCGTATTCATCGCCAGTTGCCCGGCAATATGGATGAGTGTATTGAGTGTGGCTCCGTGAGAGGATATGCCAAAGCGACGTCGCAAATTCAGGAGATCAATATCCATTCCAAAATACCGGCAGACCATGACCAGGCAGGCCAGTCCGCATTCTGCGGCCTCGGTCTGTAATATGGCAGGAACTTTGCGCCACAGGCTGAAACTTATCCGCCGGTTGATATTTTGCAAAAATTCATTGGTCATCGACAGGTCCTTTCAGGCTGCGGCGGATATCGTAGTAAGGAGATAGTATCCATTGATACAACGGTCGTTTTTCGAGAAACAACGTGGTTTTAGCCTTCATTCCATTAGACCAGCTGAGCGTCTTATCAGGGTGAGTTAAGCTATCGCGGTCCAATGCCACCAGCGTCTTATAATATGCCTGACCGGGCGCTGCGGGGTTTGCCGGGGCAATACTGCTGTACATCGATAACTCTTTTATGCTGGCTGGGATTTGCGATACCGACTGAATATGTCCGGGGAACTGCCCAAATTTCTCATACGGATAAGCCTCATAGCGCAGGTTAACCTTATCCCCTGAGGAAACGTAAGGAACACTACTGCCAGGCAACCATAGCACCAACTGAAAATCGGGTTTTCCTCCTGGCATAAGCTGAGCCAGGCTGTCTCCCGGGCTGACCATTTGTCCCTCGGTATACACCATATTTTCAACATTTCCGTCTTCAGGCGCGGTAATAATCAATGTTCCGCTGGCGTTAACTTCAGCCAGTTGGCGTTGTAGTTCGCTACGTTTAACCGCATATTCCGCATACTGATTATCGAAATCTGCCGATTTAGTCGCAATTTCGGTTTCGATATTAATGAGTTGCAGACTTTCCTGAATCAGCTGAGTGTTCAGACTCTGCCATGACGACTGCTGTTGATAGAACAAATAGCGCTGATTGTTAAACTGCTCTTTATTGATAAGCCCTCGCCGCAGGTAATCATCGTAATTCCCCATACTATTTTGCATATCCTTCAGTCCACGACTGGCACTGCTGACTAATTTCTGTGATTGAGCATAGGCTTCACGGTACCGGGTTAATTGTTGACGAAGGCTGTTGAGCGAGGCTTGCTTATTTTGCGCGATTTTTTCCATAATCTGGCTGGTCAGGAAAAGCTGCTGATTAATTGCTTCCGCCCCACGCTGACTCACTTTACCGTTACTGGTGGTCCGGCCGACATCAATTTCATAAATAGGATCATCTTTTTTTACCCGTTGACCAGCCTGTAAAAAAGCCCGGGTAATCAATCCTTGTTGTGGTGAAAACAGAGTAATCGCTTGCTGGCGTGAGATAATTTCACCATCAACTTCAATTCTGCGGGTATATTGTCCAAAAATGATACCGGTGAGGATAAGAAAAAAAAACAGTGCAGATAACACACCTACCAGCCATGAAGGATACCCTGAAACCAGTAATGCCTTACCCAGCCACTTTATTTTTTGATTTTCTAATACTTCCTTTCTGAAAATTGAACGTCCTTCCATGTTTTTCAGCCATCACATTTAAATATTAACAGGTTGCAATGATAAATATCGTTATTAAAACAAACCAAATATAAAAAAGGGTGCTGAGAAAGACAGCACCCTTGTGATTAAGGCTAATTATGCTTTATCGAAGAAGAATTTGTATGAAGCGGTGATAGCCCCATAAACAGATTCAACCACCAGTCCGATACTGTTACCCAGCGCAGTAGCATTTGCTACGGCATTTTTCATTCCAAAGAAATTCAACGCTGTTCCCAACGTTCCTCCAACAGTCCCCAGTGAATCTGCAATTTTGCCAGCACCAGATACGGTTTGCACTTCAGTTTGTGTTAATACTTTCATCAATAGTTCCTTTTATGAAAAATCCCTGGGTAAAACAAAGAATGCCCATCATGGTATATTATTTACCCACAAGAGCAGTCAGGTACAAATATACATTGCAACTTTCTATTTTCAATACTCTGATACACGCTACCCCCGACAAAATAAATAAAAATAGCGCATTAAATATTCCAAAAAATCCAAAATAAAACCTGACAAAACGTAAAAAAACAGTGTAATCAACAGATAAGGAGTATACTCAAAAATAATTATCAGCTAAGTACTTTCCTGTTAAATACAAATTCTTCTGAAATTATCAGAATAATTCAATGAAGGGTGTTTACAGTAAAATGGTTTAAGTCTGTAAGTACGAGGATAGTTTGTGATTAAGCAGACAGAACAGTTCCTGCTCTGCCTGCTCACTTAATTATCCTATTGCACCCAGAGCATCATCTTCACCCTGATGGCGTGGAAGTAAAAACAGGGTGGCAATTATATCCAGTAAATAGATAGAGGCGAGTAGCGTGATTGCCGCGGTAAACGACCATTCAGTCGCCAGCATACCGATCACTAACGGACCAAATCCTCCCACTCCCCGACCGAGGTTAAATAACACATTTTGTGCCGTAGCCCGGGAAGCCACCGGGAAGGTATCGGAAATCAGTGCACCATAACCTCCAATCATCCCATTCACAAACAGCCCCATTACCGCTCCGGCTAATAACATCATTACGGGGTCAGTTAACTGCGCGTAGACAATCACCATCACAACCGCCCCCAGCTGATAAATAATAAAAATTTTCCAACGAGCAAAACGGTCAGCGAGCACACCAAACAACCCAATACCCACAGTCATTCCAATCACCGTCACTGCGGTCCATATTCCGGATTTAGTCAGACTAAAACCGAAGGATGAAGCAAGATAGCTGGGCATCCAGATCATCAGGCCGTAGTAACCAAAATTTTGCACCGAACATAAAATAAAGATCCCTAAACTGGCTTTAGTCGTCGTACTGTCTTTACATAACAGTTTCAGGCGTGAGGCAAAAGAAAGCTGCTGTTCAGTTTCCGGCTGGCGGATAAAAGACTCTGGTTCACTGAGACCATGCCGGATAGCAAAGGAAATTAATGCAGGTATCAGACCCACCAGGAACATACCTCGCCAGCCGATAATATTGAGTAATAACGGGGTAATAAATGCGGCCAGCAGTACACCGGCCTGCCAGCCAATACCGACCCAGGCAGAAGCACGATTACGCTTACTGGCTGGCCAGACCTCAGCAATTAACGCCATGCCGATGCCAAATTCACCACCCAGCCCGACACCGGCCAGAGTCCGGTAAACCAGCAGGTCTGTATATCCCTGTGCAACGGCACACAATCCGGTAAACAGTGAAAACATTAAAATGGTCAGTGTCAGCACCCTGACCCGGCCATACCGGTCACTCAGATGCCCAAAAATAATACCGCCGATCACTGCACCAATCAGTGTCCAGGTTACCAGTGAGCCTGCCTGCGAGTGATCGAGTGATAATGAAATACTAATGGCCGGCAGCATAAAGCCGAGTATGAGTAAATCGAAACCATCCATAGCATAGCCACTCACCGCCGCCAGCATCGCTTTTGCCGGGGTGACTGTTTTTTTGTTTTGCACGTGCCTGCTCCTTGATTTGTCGGAAGACTACCCTCTGACAAAGTATAAAAAGAGCGGCGCTAACAATCCACGGTTATCCGGGCAGGCAGGAGGAACTTTCAGTCTGCCACCCGAAGCAACGGCAGACTGAGAGTGGGAGGTTATTCCGGGGTTGCGTCTTCGGCAGGTTCGTCACCGGCCAGCAGCTTATCCAGCTGATCTCCGCCCAGGTGACGGAAGTCCTGACCTTTGACAAAGTAAAAAATGATCTCACAAATGTTCTGGCAACGATCACCGATCCTTTCGATCGCGCGGGCACAGAACAACGCTGTCAGCACACTCGGGATAGTACGTGGATCTTCCATCATATAAGTCATCAACTGACGGACAATCCCTTCATACTCTTTATCCACTTTCTTATCTTCACGATAGATCTGTACTGCCGCCTCCAGATCCATTCGGGTAAAAGCGTCAAGCACATCATGTAGCATCTGCACCGCATGACGCCCCAGAGACTCAAGGCTTACCAATAATGGCTGATGTTTCTGACCAAACTTTTCCAGGGCTGTACGGCTGATTTTTTCTGCCACATCCCCGATACGCTCAAGCTCAGAAATGGTTTTGATAATGGCCATCACCATCCGGAGATCACTGGCCGTCGGCTGGCGTTTTGCAATAATACGGACGCAATCTTCATCAATATCCACTTCCATCATATTGACTTTATGATCATCGTCTATAACCCGTTGAGCCAGGTCTGAGTCCATATTCTGCATAGCATTGATGGCATCGGTGAGCTGTTGTTCCACCAGACCACCCATAATCATGACCTGAGTACGGATATGCTCCAGCTCAGCATTAAACTGACCGGAGATATGTTTATTTAAATTAAGACTGTCCATCATGTTCTCCAGTATCGCGACCGCACTGGCAGCGAAAAGGGGTGGCAAAATTTAGCGCCGCAGGATGCAGGCTAAACATCAGCCATAGCGGCCGGTAATATAATCTTCGGTTTGTTTGCGTGCAGGTTTAGTAAACAAGGTGTCGGTGTCACTGAACTCAATCAGTTCGCCCAGATACATAAACGCGGTGTGATCAGAACAACGTGCCGCCTGTTGCATGTTATGAGTCACAATCACCACGGTGTAATCCTGTTTCAGCTCGCTGATCAGTTCTTCAATCCGTCCGGTAGAAATGGGATCCAGTGCGGAACAAGGTTCGTCCAGCAGCAGCACTTCCGGACGGATAGCAATACCACGGGCAATACACAATCGCTGCTGTTGGCCACCCGATAAGCTGTACCCACTCTGATTGAGTTTATCTTTGGTCTCGGTCCACAGAGCAGCTTTGGTCAGTGCCCACTGAACACGCTCATCCATTTCAGCCCGCGAAAGTTTTTCAAATAAGCGAACACCGAAGGCAATATTGTCGTAAATCGACATCGGGAACGGTGTTGGCTTTTGAAACACCATGCCAACCCTGGCACGCAGCAATGCGATATCCTGGATATCGAGAATATTATCGCCATCCAGCAGGATTTGACCTTCTGCACGCTGTTCAGGATAGAGCTGGAACATCTTGTTAAACGTACGCAGCAGAGTCGATTTACCGCAGCCTGAGGGACCGATAAAGGCTGTCACCTGATTACGGGCAATATCGAGATTAATGTTTTTAAGCGCGTGGAATTTATTGTAGTAAAAATTCAGATCACGGACCTGGATTTTAGCCGGTGCTGCATTAAGGTTTGCCATACTCATTGTTCGTCTCTCTTATTCCGGCGTCGCCAGTAGCCACGCCGCAAAAATTAGTTTTTACGCTTAGTAAAAATGACCCGCGCCAGGATATTCAGCAGCAATACGCAGAGGGTAATAATCAGCACCCCTGCCCAGGCCAGGCTCTGCCATTGAGAAAACGGACTCATGGCAAACTTATAAATGGTCACCGGCAGGTTAGCCAGCGGCTGCATCATGTCGGTGCTCCAGAACTGATTCGATAACGCCGTAAACAGTAAGGGTGCCGTTTCACCGGCAATACGGGCAATCGCCAGAAGAACCCCGGTAATGATGCCGGACACTGAAGCCTTCAGCGTAATCACCAGAATCATCTTCCACTTGGGGGTACCTAATGCATAGGCCGCTTCGCGCATCGTATCCGGTACCAGTTTCAGCATGTTTTCGGTAGTACGGATAACAATTGGAATTTGCAGCAGTGCCAGTGCCAGTGCACCTGCCCACCCGGAGAAGTGATGCATAAAAGCGACCACCAGGGTGTAGACAAACAAGCCTATGACAATCGATGGCGCTGATAGCAGAATGTCGTTAATGAAACGAATCACTTCCGCCAGCAGAGACTTGCGGCCATATTCCGCCAGGTAAATACCCGCCATAATTCCCAGCGGAGTTCCCACCAGTGTTGACCAGATAATCAGTAAGCCGCTTCCCGCCAGGGCATTTGCCAGTCCGCCACCGTCCATATTCGGCGGTGGAGTCATCTGAGTAAACAGGTCTATGTTTAAACCACCGATCCCCCGTGAGATGGTAGTCCAAAGGATCCACACCAGCCAGAACAGGCCAAAGGCCATCGTCAGCAGTGATAAAAAGATGGCTATCTTATTTTTAATGCCACGTCTGGCCTGCATTTTTCGCCGTGAAGCCTGCAGATCAGCACTGCTTTTGAGATCCATCTGAGTCATTAGCGGGCTCCCTCATTTTTGGCTAAACGCAAAATCATCAGCTTGGAAATGGCCAATACCACAAAAGTAATAAAGAACAGGATCAGGCCAAGTTCCATCAACGCTGCAATATGTAATCCGGATTCCGCTTCAGCAAATTCGTTAGCCAGTGCTGACGTAATACTGTTTCCCGGCATATACAACGACGGGCTGTCGAGCTGGTAGGTATTCCCGATGATAAAGGTCACGGCCATGGTTTCACCCAGGGCACGACCCAGCCCTAACATGACACCACCTATCACGCCATTACGGGTAAATGGCAGTACGACATTCCAGATCACCTCCCAGGTGGTGCATCCCAAACCATAGGCTGATTCTTTCATCATCACCGGGGTTTGTTCGAAAACATCACGCATTACCGAAGCAATATAGGGAATGATCATGATGGCCAGAATAAGTCCGGCCGCCAGAATCCCGATACCAAACGCCGGGCCGGAAAACAGCTGGCCAATAATCGGTACATTAGAAAGCAGATCGCCTACCGGGGTCTGGAAATATTCGGCAAATAATGGAGCGAAAACAAATAATCCCCACATACCGTAAACAATACTGGGGATAGCCGCCAGCAGCTCAATGGCTGTACCTAACGGGCGCCGCAGCCAGCCGGGAGAAAGTTCAGTCAGAAATAACGCGATACCGAAGCTGACAGGCACCGCAATAAGTAAAGCGATGATCGACGTCACCACAGTTCCGTAAATCGGCACCAAAGCCCCGAACTGCTCATTTGGCGCATCCCAGGTTTTATTCCACAGGAACGAGAAACCGAATTTTTGAATACTTGGCCAGGAAGAAATAATCAGGGAAACAATAATTCCGCCCAGCAGCAACAACACTACCAGCGCAGAGATTTTCACCAATGCGCTGAAAATGATATCGCCCTGTTTTCCCGGGGCTTTGAATGTCGGCTTTATTTCCGCCATAAGAGTCTCTGTCTTCACGATTAACAGGGCGGCATCAGCCGCCCGGGGGATACGCAGATTTTACGGAGTATATGCTTACTGATACAGGGCTTTGCCGTTACTGTCTGTGATATTCGCTTTCCATGCTGAACGAATCTGAGTTACGACAGACTCTGGCAGCGCAGCGTAATCCAGGCTTTCGGCTGTTTTGCCACCATTTTTATAGGCCCAGTCAAAGAATTTCAGCACTGCAGCACCTTTGGCGGCATCAGCCTGTTTTTTGTAGACCAGGATAAAGGTGGTTGAAGAAATTGGCCAGGCATCATCACCTTTCTGATAAGTCAGGTCCTGAGCAAAGCTCTGCTGCCAGTCGGCACCTTTGGCTGAGTTACTGAAGCTCTTCTCTGAAGGCAGAATCGATTTACCATCTGCATCCACCAGTTTGGTGTAAGTCAGGTTGTTCTGCTTAGCATAGGCATATTCAACATAACCGATGGAACCAGGCAGACGTTGTACGAATGCTGCAACGCCGTCATTTCCTTTACCGCCCAGACCGGTAGGCCAGTTAACCGTGTTGCCTTTACCAATTTTGCTTTTCCACTCGTCATTCACTTTTGACAGGTAGCTGGTAAACACAAAAGATGTTCCTGAACCATCCGCACGACGCACCACATTAATGTTAGTGGAAGGTAGTTTGATACCTGGGTTCAGTTTCTCGATAGCCGGGTCATTCCATTTTTTGATATTACCCAGATAGATATCACCGACAGTCTTTCCGTCCAGGGTTAGTTCACCGGATTTCACCCCTGGCAGGTTAATCGCCAGAACCACACCACCAATCACGGTTGGGAACTGGAACAGACCATTTTTTTCCAGGTCTGCATCGCTCAGAGGTGCATCAGAAGCACCAAAATCAACGGTTTTAGCAATGATCTGTTTCACACCACCGGAAGAACCGATACCCTGGTAGTTCACCTGGCTACCGTCGGTTTTCTGGTAATCCGCGGCCCAACGGGCATAAACCGGGGCCGGGAATGTACCGCCAGCTCCGGTCAGATTTGTTGCTGCAAAAGCAGAAACAGTACCTACAGCCATTGTTGCTGCCAGTACGCGGGCTACCGTATTACGCATCAGTGTCATATTCCCTCCGGGGGAGTTAATCTCAGGCTCAGTGCCATTTTTAAATGAGTTCGTCTTGCTGCACGAGGCAAAATAGGACAGTTTGGTGACATTAATATGTACGATATATGACAGTTTTATGACAACCAAAAACCTCTCATCAGACTACCGGTTAACAGGGTCTGAACAGTTCTCTTCATTAAGCGACAGCTTTGCAGGCAGGATACACCGATAGCACTTTTTGCAACTATACTAATAGTAACGATTGTTACTATGTCTTCAATACAGCGATAACGAATTGAACTCTCAGGCATTTTAGTCGCTATTTTGTAAAGACTCCACTGAATGGTTGCAAAGGGAATTGCCAGGAGGGGCAGCCGCAAGGCTGCCTTTTTTGCTTTCAGTGCGGCAAAATTTCTGCCGCCACCGGGGTTTCTGACAGCTTTTCAGGTACCGGCTCTGTCCGGCTGTTTACCGACGGTGGCGGTATTCCCTGCTCCGCAAGGAAAGTTATTAATGCCTGCGTTTGTGGGTCCGTGCCAATAGTCACAATTTTCTGCGCCATTCCCCTGCCAATACCAGGTATTTTGAGCCAGTCTGACAGAGATGCGGACGAAAGTGCCTGCCAGTGCCGCCATGACAACTCTTCTGCAGCACGTTCCGGTAACGGCAGCCCAAGACTAAGCCACCAGTGTCTGACCGGTAAGCGTTTCGCCCTCTGGAATTGCTCAATCATTTGCTGCGCTGTTTCGTCACTGAATCCGGCCTGCCCTGCCAGTCCGGAAGCCGTAAACTCCAGCCAGGAAAACAGATGCGTGAAATTCCCGGTAAGCATTAACTGTTGCCAGCGGGAGCGTTGTATTCCCCGAAATCCAAAGACCTTACGGTGACTGAGCCACACCAGTCGTGCTAAAAATTGCTCGTGGCACTGCCTGGATACAAACATACAACTGAGTGAATCATATTTCCTGCTGTCGGGAAAAGACGGGTAAAAGCGTTCGGCCACCCGCCAGATAACCCGGCTGATGACCGGAATGCCCTGTCCTGCCAGGCGGATTTCCACCTCATCTCCGCTAACAATATCCAGTTGCTTCCAGCGCGCAGGCGATCCGAGGCTGATATGCGCCACCCGTTTATCATCCAGCAACAGTGGTTCCACATCCATGATGACCGTTATTTTCCCGGTACGCCCTGTTGCAAAACGTATCCCGGTCACCCGACTACTTTTTTCCGGCGGCGGATACTTCCAGGCGACAGACCAACGGTTTTTACCGGGCAACCACTCTTGCGGTGCCGCAGGCAGACTGTGGACCACTACCCCATCGCTGGCAAATGGAAGCGCTTCATTAAACCAGCGCTCACGCCATTCCGCGACCTGTTGTACATTGTTGACCGGCTGGCTCCAGCGGGCGGTAAGTGGAAACCCCCAGCGATTCAGTTGCTCCAGTCTGGCGGAAATTGAAGGCGGTCCTGCCGGCCAGGCCCAGATGAAAATGCCGGGAAACTCCTCAGGCCGAAGAGGCCCCTGCCTGCGCATCAGACCTGCGATTCTGGCACGATCATTGCGCCCTCCCTGTACCTTTTGAATATGGTGCTGTCGTGGCATAAACAGTTCACCCTGTAACACCACTTCGCTTTCTGATGTGGCGATATGCTGAGGAATGGCCGTTACTGAAGCAGCTTTCACCAACCAGTCCTCCCCCTGCCTGCCGTCGCCCCGACTGGTCACTGCCGCCAGCTTCCCATGACGATACACCAGAGTCACTGCCACGCCGTCAATTTTGGGTTGTACCCAGAGATCTGTTTTCCCGGACATCCATCCTGCCAGTGTGGCCTGGTCCGGCATTTTTCTGACCCCGGTATGGGCGACCGGATGTGGCTGGCGTCCTGAAGTCCTCCAGCGCTCCGGCTCCGGGACTGCCGGTAAGGAAAAACAGCCTTGCCACTCAGCCAAACGCCGGCGTAACTGATCATAGTCGGAATCACTGACCCGGGAAATTCCTTGCCGGTAATAGGCGTCATCCCAGCTCTGTAATTGTTGTGTCAACTGACGGGTTTCCTGGCGGGCCTGACCGATACTCCATGCCGGACACTCAGCCAGACCTGCCAGTGGATAGCTCATTAGAACAACTGCACTGAGTTTCTGCCACATCGGCCACCTCCTGAGAGGCACCCATCGTGTTATGGCTGGTACATCGGTACCATCAGTGATGTTGTTTTATCGGGAATTCATCGGAAAATAGTGGGGATATTACCTGGAACGACCAGACTATTTGCGAACAGCGCTGAAAGAAATATCTGGCTAATTGCATGCAAACGCTGCGCCAGTGCCACAGGGCGTGTATAATAGACAGGATATTGTCCCCGCTCTTTACTCAATTCAAGATAATCATGGCCCAAGGTACACTGTTTATTGTTTCCGCCCCTAGCGGTGCGGGTAAATCCAGCCTGATTCAGGCGCTGTTAAAAACACAGCCCCTGTATGACACTCAGGTCTCTGTTTCCCATACCACCAGGGATATGCGTCCTGGCGAGGTTCAGGGTGATCACTATTTTTTCATCTCTAAGGATGAGTTTCGCGCCATGATCGCTGACGGAGCCTTTCTGGAGTATGCTGAGGTGTTCGGGAATTATTACGGCACGTCCCGTAAAGCAATCGAGCAGGTATTATCTACCGGGGTAGATGTGTTTCTGGATATCGACTGGCAAGGAGCACAGCAAATCCGCCAACACATGCCCACTGCACGGTCAATTTTTGTCCTGCCGCCATCAAAAGATGAATTAGATCGTCGTCTGAGAGGCCGTGGTCAGGACAGCGAACAAGTTATCGAAAAACGTATGGCAAAAGCGGTAGATGAAATGAGTCATTATGCAGAGTACGATTATCTGATTGTTAATGACGATTTTGATCTGGCGCTATCGGATCTGAAAACCATCATTCGTGCAGAACGTCTGCGAATGGGGCGTCAGAAAGCCCGTCATGATGCATTAATCAGCAAATTATTGGCACACTGAAGCAGCTTTCAGTATTATGCCCAGTCATTTCCTCATCTGTGGAGTAGCACACTTATGGCACGCGTAACCGTTCAGGACGCAGTAGAAAAAGTTGGAAACCGTTTTGACCTGGTACTGGTCGCTGCACGTCGTGCGCGTCAGATGCAGGTGGGTGGTAAAGATGCCCTGGTTCCGGAAGAGAACGACAAACCTACCGTTATCGCATTACGTGAAATCGAAGAAGGTTTGATCACCAGCCAGATTCTGGATGTCCGTGATCGTCAGGAACAGCATGAGCAGGAAGCAGCCGAACTTCAGGCCGTCACCGCCATTGCTGAAGGTCGTCGTTAATCTGACTGTGCAGGCCGCCCTTGTATCTGTTTGAAAGCCTCAATCAACTGATTGAAAAATATCTGCCTGAAGACCAAATAAAACGTCTCAGGCAGGCTTACCTTGTTGCTCGTGATGCTCATGAGGGCCAGACCCGTTCCAGCGGTGAACCTTATATTACGCATCCGGTTGCTGTTGCCTGTATCCTGGCAGAAATGAAACTCGACCATGAAACACTGATGGCCGCGTTACTACATGATGTTATTGAAGATACTCCGGCAACCTTTCAGGATATGGAACAGCTGTTTGGTACCAGTGTCGCAGAGCTGGTCGAAGGTGTATCCAAACTGGATAAACTGAAATTCCGTGACAAGAAAGAAGCTCAGGCAGAAAACTTCCGCAAGATGATTATGGCCATGGTGCAGGACATCAGGGTTATTTTGATCAAGCTGGCAGACCGGACACATAATATGCGAACCCTGGGTTCGTTGCGTCCGGACAAACGGCGGCGCATCGCCTTAGAAACGCTTGAGATTTACAGCCCGTTAGCCCACAGGCTAGGGATCCATCATCTGAAAACCGAGCTGGAAGAGCTTGGTTTTGAGGCGTTGTATCCGAATCGTTTCCGCGTCATTAAAGAAGTGGTGAAAGCTGCACGCGGCAACCGTAAAGAGATGATTCAGAAAATCCTGGCCGAAATTGACGGCCGGCTACAGGAAGCCGGTATTAACTGCCGCGTCAGTGGCCGCGAGAAACATCTCTACTCGATTTATCAGAAAATGCATCTTAAAGAGCAGCGTTTTCATTCTATTATGGATATCTATGCCTTTCGCGTGATAGTGAAAGATGTGGACACCTGTTACCGTGTACTGGGACAGATGCACAGTCTGTATAAACCTCGTCCGGGTCGCGTCAAAGATTATATCGCCATTCCCAAAGCTAACGGCTATCAATCACTGCATACCTCTATGATTGGCCCGCACGGTGTGCCGGTAGAAGTACAGATTCGTACCGAAGATATGGATCAGATGGCAGAGATGGGTGTGGCAGCACACTGGGCATATAAACAGCAAGGCGAAAGTGGCTCCACCACAGCTCAGGTCCGCGCGCAACGCTGGCTACAGAGCCTGCTGGAACTACAGCAAAGCGCCGGAAACTCGTTTGAATTTATCGAAAGCGTTAAATCAGATCTGTTCCCTGACGAAATTTATGTGTTTACCCCGGAAGGTCGCATCGTGGAGCTGCCCGCAGGAGCCACTCCGGTCGATTTCGCCTATGCCGTGCATACCGATATCGGCCACGCGTGCGTCGGTGCGCGGGTAGACCGCCAACCCTATCCGCTGTCACAATCACTGACCAGCGGTCAGACGGTAGAAATTATCACCGCCCCGGGTGCCCGACCGAATGCGGCATGGCTAAATTTTGTCGTCAGTTCGAAAGCCCGCGCTAAAATTCGCCAGTTACTGAAAAACCTGAAACGCGAAGAGTCCGTCAGTCTGGGCCGCCGACTATTGAGTCATGCGCTGGGGGGCAGTAAAAAGCTGGCCGAAGTTCCGCAGGAAAATATCCGACAGGAACTGGAGAGGATGAAACTGGCCAGTCTGGACGATCTGCTGGCAGAAATTGGTCTGGGTAACGCCATGAGTGTGGTGGTGGCTAAAAATCTGCTCCCGGGAGAAGCCCCGGAAGCCATGCCGCAGGCATCGTCCAAAAAGCATAAATTGCCGATCAAAGGCGCTGACGGAGTCCTGATTACCTTCGCTAAATGTTGTCGTCCTATCCCTGGTGACCCTATTGTGGCCCACGTGAGTCCGGGTAAAGGGCTGGTAGTGCATCACGACTCCTGCCGAAATATTCGTGGCTACCAGAAAGAGGCCGAGAAATTTATGCCGGTCGAATGGGATGACAGCGGTGTCACTCAGGATTTTGTGACCGAAATTAAAGTCGATATGTTGAATCATCAGGGAGCCCTGGCTAATCTGACCGCGGCAATCAATGCCAGCCAGTCAAATATTCAGAGCCTGAATACCGAGGAACGTGACGGACGGGTCTACAGCGCCTATATGCGTCTCACGGTCCGCGACCGTATACATCTGGCAGATATTATGCGGAAAATCCGTGTCATGCCGGATGTTATAAAAGTACACCGGAATCGTAATTAGAGGCATGAATAACCAACGTTTTTCACGGATCTCGGAAATGCTGGCTCGCCGCCAGCACGACCTGACAGTCTGCATGGAGCAGGTGCACAAACCTCACAATGTTTCGGCAGTGATACGCACAGCAGATGCGGTGGGCATTCATCATGTTCATGCGGTATGGCCCGGCGACCGGATGCGGACAATGGTATCGTCATCGGCCGGCAGTAACAGCTGGGTGAAAGTGATCACTCATCGCACCATCGGGGATGCAGTAAATACTGTCAAAGCCCGGGGAATGCAGGTGCTGGCCACGCATCTGTCCGACAAAGCCATTGATTTCCGTGAGATTGATTATACCCGCCCAACCTGCATTCTGATGGGTCAGGAAAAAACCGGAATTACCCGCGAAGCTCTGGCGCTGGCCGATCAGGATATTATTATCCCGATGCTCGGCATGGTGCAGTCTCTGAACGTGTCGGTCGCTTCAGCACTTATCCTGTATGAAGCACAGCGACAGCGACAGAATGCCGGCATGTACCAGCGAGAGCACTGCCTGCTGGATGAAGAAGAACAACAACGGCTGTTGTTTGAAGGTGGTTATCCGGTGCTGGCGCGGGTGGCGAAACAAAAACGTTTGCCCTATCCTCACATTAATCGTGACGGAGAAATTGAAGCAACTGATGACTGGTGGTCCGCTATGCAAGCCACCGAACGTAGCCGAAAACAGAAACTATGAAAGGCCGCCTGCTCGACGCCATCCCGCTGAATACCCTGACCGGCGTCGGCGCCAGCCAGGCGGCTAAACTCGCCAAACTGGGCCTGCATACTTTGCAGGACCTGCTGCTGCATCTGCCGGTGCGTTATGAAGACCGCACCCGCCTCTATCGGATTAATGATTTGCTGCCCGGTATTTATGCCACAGTCGAAGGTGAAGTATTGTCCACTGAGGTTACGTTTGGCAGACGGCGGATGCTGGTGTGTCAGATCAGTGATGGCAGCGGAATTGTTACCCTGCGATTTTTCAACTTCAATGCCGGCATGAAGAATAATCTGTCGACCGGCAGTCATGTGGTCGCTTACGGTGAAATCAAACGCGGCCAGCGCGGTGCCGAGATTATCCATCCGGAGTACCGGATCACTGGTCAGCAAAATGCCACTGAATTGCAGGATACCCTGACACCCGTCTATCCGACGACCGAAGGGATACGCCAGGCTACGCTGCGTAAACTGACCGATCAGGCACTAGAGCTGCTGGAAAATTGTCCGGTGAGTGAGCTGTTGCCGCCGGAACTCAACAGCGGGATGATGCCACTGCCTGCGGCATTAAAAATTCTTCATCGCCCACCTCCGGAAATGGAACTCGCCGATCTGGAGCATGGAAAACATCCCGCTCAGCAACGGCTGATTACCGAAGAACTGTTAGCCCATAATTTGAGTATGCTTGCAGTTCGTGCCGGTGCTCAGCGTCACCATGCGCTGTCAATCCCTCCCCACCGCCCGCTAACTCAACGTTTTCTTGCCTCATTGCCTTTCAGCCCAACAGGTGCCCAGCAACGTGTTGTCAAAGAGATTGAGCAGGACTTATCCCACGATTATCCGATGCTGCGGCTGGTCCAGGGTGATGTGGGCTCAGGGAAAACCCTGGTGGCTGCGCTGACAGCGCTGAATGTGATTGCCAGTGGTCATCAGGTTGCTCTGATGGCGCCGACAGAACTACTGGCAGAGCAGCATGCCACTAATTTCCGACACTGGCTGGCCCCGCTCGGAATTGAGGCTGGCTGGCTGGCAGGTAAACAAAAAGGAAAAGCACGGCAGGTACAACAGGAAGCGATTGCTTCCGGCGAAGTGCAGATGATTGTCGGAACTCATGCTCTGTTCCAGGAACAAGTGAAATTTCATTCGCTGGCATTGGTGATCATCGATGAACAACACCGGTTCGGGGTACATCAGCGTCTGGCGTTACGCGAGAAAGGCGAGCAACAGGGGTTCCATCCCCATCAGCTGATTATGACAGCTACGCCCATCCCACGTACCCTGGCAATGACAGCTTACGCCGATCTGGATACCTCAACCATTGATGAACTCCCCCCCGGGCGCACACCAGTAACCACGGTGGCCATTCCTGATACCCGGCGGGAAGAGATTATTCGTCGTGTGGAACAGGCTTGTCAGCAGGGACGTCAGGCATACTGGGTATGTACCCTGATTGAGGAGTCTGATCAACTGGAGGCCCAGGCAGCAGAAGCGACCTGTCAGGAGCTACAACTGGCACTGCCTGATATGAAAATTGGCCTGGTCCATGGCCGAATGAAACCTGCAGAAAAACAGACCGTGATGCAGCAGTTTAAAGAAAATCAACTGCAGTTGCTGGTCGCCACAACGGTAATTGAAGTCGGGGTAGATGTTCCTAATGCCAGCCTGATGATTATTGAAAACCCTGAACGACTGGGGCTGGCTCAGTTGCACCAGCTGCGTGGGCGTGTTGGCCGGGGAGCAGTCGCATCCCACTGCGTATTGTTATACAAAGCCCCCCTTAGCCATACTGCCCAAAAACGGCTGCAGGTGTTGCGTGACAGTAATGATGGTTTTGTCATCGCCCAGCAAGACCTGGAAATTCGTGGGCCGGGCGAACTGCTTGGTACCCGGCAAACCGGAAATGCCGAATTTAAAGTTGCTGATTTATTGCGTGATCAGGCAATGATCCCCGGGGTACAGCGCATTGCCCGGCATCTTCACCAGAAATACCCGCAGCAGGCTGCCGCGCTGATTGACCGCTGGCTCCCGGCGACCGAACGCTTTACCAATGTCTGACAGGATTCACTCAAAAGTGAGTGTCTGCTGATAACCAGTGCCATTCAGATGATTTCTGATTAAATTCTAAGCCTGTTGACCTACAGGCAGTTATACCGGACATAACGCTGCTTTTTCCCTTGCCAGCTTGTTCAGTCAAATTTTTGAAAAAATCCTGCATACCTCTATATACCTGCCCATACGTTAAAGCAGAGAAATAATATTTTTATTGCCTTGATTATACTCATCATTAAGGAAATAAATTATTAAAACTCTAAAATATACCTTTATTTCAGGTAGCCAGGCATACACAAAATCTTCATTGATAACCACACTTTGGCAATTCTTTAATACATTGTTGACAATGATTTACTATATACTTTTCATCCTCACCGATAACTTATCGCTTCGGATTATATCTTTTAAATCAATATCTTCTCAGTCATGTCAGCGATAATAAATGAAAAAAAGCATTAACCCTCTATGAAAAAAACATTTTATTATAACATTCCAAGCACCTCATAGAATATATCTTTTGTGTAAGGCTGGCTGCCATTTTCATGAAAAATAATGGCCTTTATTATTGCAATAACCATCTGATTCCGGGAAAGATCCAGGATATAAAACTTGTCTACACCTATAATGCCGGAGATGTTATCAATATAATCATCGGTATTATTTTCATCCGGAGGGGCCCATCGATTAATTATCGAAAAAAGAGTATTCAATCCATATTTTATCTGATAGTTCCTCAAAATAACAATCATCGCCCTGATACCATACTGAGGAGATATAAACTGACAAAATTCTGTATCCGTTCGCTCTGAAGGTTGAACAAGCCCCAGCCATTCATCACCCCATCGTATATTTCCGGGGTTGTTATTTCTAATGCCTCTCGATATTTTTCTCATAATAATCGTATTTCTATAATATTTACGTTAATTTAAATTCAACGGCCATTAATCTATTTTTGTCTTATCATTTATTTGAGTCTTCAACTGAATCACACCCATTATAATCGTCCGAATAGTTGATCCTCCTATAAGCCCGACACAACCGCCAGTAGCAATCGATAACGATTTGTTATTGAAATCGCAAAAATATTCAAATGAAGAAAGAATAGTAAAAGTCAACAAACTACAGAGTAATGACTCAAGGAAAAGAAGCTTCCAACTGCTGTTTATACAGGCCATTCTCAATCCTGAAATAACCGCTGATATGATTATTGCGATACCATCCTCATCAAATGACCACCAGCCCTCAAGAGAACTTATCAAAGCAGAAAAATATTCAATGTACATTTATAGCCTCCATTCCATTGAAATAAAACAGTATATTTACCCAACCATCACTGGATGTAGTTCGATATCACAGCTGGTCATTTACGATAAACGCAGGAATTCATGAAGTCCTTCCTGTCAATATCTGTAATGATAAATAAAAACCATAATCCATAAGTGTTCAGCACTTAAAACAGGACTGTTTTATAAAAAACAGCCTGTTCTATTTTACTGATATATATAAAAAAACAATCACTCTATCTTTAAATGATTATTTCCCTTTTAATAATCTCCACACATCATTTATTCCGGAGTTAAGGTCAGGGCGATCGCCCTTTGTCCACCACTTAGCCCGATAGACTGCTCCTTTCCAACTGACTTTCTCAAAATTCTGCGGATCGGCTCCATAAATGGTGTTCGCATTCCACTCCGGAATCGTTGGATCCGAAATCGGATCCTGAGCCGGATAAACTGTCAGAATGAAGGTATCAGAGGTAGACTGTGCTCCCTGACTATCCTCAACAGTCAGAGTAAACGGATATTTAGTCATTTCAGAAACTACAGGTGCGCTGAAGACGATTGTTTCCGCATTTTCATTCTCTACGTTAATACCATTTGGGATATTCCAGTGAAATTTTAAGACCAGGTCTTCTTCATCTGTAGAATCCGAGCCAGAGAGCTGAATACGGCTCTCCGGGATGACTCCCATATTAATAACAGCAACCGGAGGATGGTTTTCACTATCCCCATTTTCGTCCCCATTCCCTTCATTATCCCCTCCATTGTCCTCGTCATCCTCACTACCATTATCATCAATGTTAATTCCGTAGAAATACAATGGTTCCATCTCGATGATTTCATTAGCGACTTGATATCCAAGTCCTTCCCGTGCGGCATTAACTAATACCCCGTTATCCTGGTCTATCGTCCAGGTAAAAAGTCCGCCAAGTTCTCTTTCAGCAGCATATCGACCCTTCTCTCTCACCGAACGAGGGGTTTCGATTGACATGAATAGTTTGCTATCCGGGTTATAAAGATAGTCAGCATTCGCGACCATATCAGTATAGACATTGAACCCGTTACGCCCTTTCCTGCCCTCTAAATCCAGATAGTTGTAAATCAGGTCATACCACTCAGTACAGCCTGATTCGAAAGTCCCCGTTGTCGGAACAACTTGCGTACCCTGCCAGTCGCTAATAGTCTTACACTGATAAGAACCACTTAATGGCGAGAAACTGTCAATTTTTACTGAGGGTGCATTACGTGAATAAGCCGCATAGCCAATATTAATACGCTCAGAAGGGAAACCTTCTGAAATCAGATAATCCACTATGGTATCAATGCCCAGACCACCCTGTGCTAAGGCATTAAGATTAGTATGATGTGTCAGTGTTTCTGCCCAGGGTACCCCGAAGAAGTCGTAGGTCATGACATTAATGCCATAAAGACCCGCCTTTAATAACTCTTTTACATTCGAACCTTCGAAAGTTTTAATGACTGCAGAGGAAGCGATAGAAACCCTGACGTCGCTACGATTAATTTTTGCCAACTGCCTGATCACTTCAGCAATAAGCAGTGCGTAGTTTTTACCGTCCTCCGGGCCTTGTGGGTTATCAAAACCATTAGCGGCGGGATACTCCCAATCAATATCCACTTCACTGAACATAGGGAATTGCTGGAACAGCTTACACAGACCTAAAGCAAAGCGCTCACGTGAGGACTGATCACGGGACATGTCATGGAACAGATTACTCATGGTCCATCCACCGATGCTCATGGAAAGTACCAGGTTATGCCCAAGATCTTTCGCCTTTTTCTGTAAATCACGTAGTCCGCCGACAATCCCTTTGGTCGTTTCCTGAGTGACTGTTGCGGGGTCCAGATTCCAGCCACTTTCGGTAAATCCACAGTTACGGTAGGACTGAAAGTCACCCCAGGTATCAAGAAAAGTAGGTTCAAAAAGGGTCGCTCCGACTTGTCCTGCAGCGACCTGAATGGTTTGCCCTTTATGCTTATTATCTGCTTCTGCGTTTTGCTCCGCAGCATTACCGACAATCCCCAGGAATCCCAAAATAATTTTATCATACGCTGTCGGTGATATATTCGTCAGGTCATAACCACGCCCACGTTGAGATTTTTCTGCTGTAGGCGTGTCTATCCTGGCATCATATTGTGACCAGTCAGTATAGTATCCAATAACCTTAGGCTTATTCTTGCCTTTATATTGGTTATAAACCGGTTTAGTCACACGTGCTGATGTATAACTGAATTTTTCAGTGTCGGTGGCTGCTATAAATCCATCCATTTTATAACTTGTTTCAGTTGCGCTGTCCGTTTTAATTAATTTAGACATGGTTTTCTGACCTCCAGATTATTAGATTATAAGAAGATTTATTTTGAAAATTTAATCTTCAAAGAACTCAGAGGACATCTCTGCTGAAATCCTGCTGAGGACTAAACCCTAAGGATTTCACAGGGAAAGTTAAACTCACATTCGATTATACTTTTTGTTAATGAATGATAATCACTCTATCGATATGGAGAACCTGATTACATGCAAATTATAGAGCACAACGAACCCTGGAACACAAAAAGTAATTCACATTCAGATTATTATAAGCAGCATAAACCCTTACATAAAAATAAATGTCAACATGGTAAAACTCACGAAAACTCATGATATTTTTTAACCTGGTCATCATATGGATATATTATTCCACCTAAGAAATCTACCCATTTATAAAAACAACTTACAATTCCATCCTTCTGAATACATTAGCTCAACTTAAAAAATAAAAACGCCAGTCAAATATGCCATTTCCCTTTTTTATAACAGCCAGTCTCTTTTCAGCTATCAGGCCCGGACCTTCGTGTTGAGATATCTTAATTGTCACAGGTATACCTATACTCTTCAATTTCGCTCTGACTCTGTAAGCCAGTTGTGATACAGTATTTAAAGAGACTACACATTTTCTTGCTCCCCAGACATAACTTATCATGGTGTTATAATCGGCATCACCTCCTTTCACATTGATAAGCAGGAATTCAAACATTCGATATTCATGTTTTGTCAGAACAACATCACCGCCGTTAAATGACAGGGTGTTTTTTTTCACAATAAGCATAGCTCACCTTTTATGTAATTTACTATCATGATGCGGCAATAGTATTTCAATAACATTTACGGTGAAAGAAATATATAAAATAAAATCCTCAACCTTGACTCATCTCTAATCCTATATAATTTCCATGTAAGTTCAATTTCTGTTAAATTACACTGGGTTATTATCTACCGCCTCCCCCTTTATAAGCTCCTGCCATTGTTTTCAAAAAAACATTAATATCCTTATTGTAAGCAATCAATGAGCTATCTCCATGGTAATCATTAACCTGGATTCTCCCCCTGATTTTATAATCAATAATTATCCCGCAGATGTGCGATATCCTGAGCACTTACACTCACCTTCAAGGAAATTAAACTCAGCCAGGACATCTTTGAAGTCACCAGGATAAGATAAATCACATACTATGTTCAGATGATAAGCGGCTGACGTCAGATAAAACTGGTTAACCGCGGTAAAATAATCTCCTGTTAGTCTCATTAACCCCCCTCATAATAATGTTATTGTTTATAAATAACCTGAATAATGAAAGCTGGCTTAACTTTATCGGACAGACCGTACCACTGTGAATAAATCACATCCGGTATGAAGTGAGACCCGGAGTTGAAAATAACATAACGAATGTTGGTGAATTCCGTACTAACTAAAATTTATAAATATTCCCTCCACAGATACCCTCAATGTCAGTTTAAAAACCTCTGAGTAACTTTCTGAGATATCAGGGCATCTCAACATCACTTTGCCAAACCATAGCCATTGTTTAGTGACGCAATAAGTATTGATAAAGTCCCGGCTCTTTCTGGCCGCGGTAATTTTTTATTATTCCCGAAACTCCGCTGACAAAATCTGGTCATTATTTCTTATTATCAAATGGATAAGCGTTTAAGATTTTTCATAAGAAAATATCCCTAAAATTATTATCCGGACAGTCTTCGTCATGCCCGGGGTAACCTGTTCTAATGACAGGCTATCCCGGGTAGGGAGATGAGCCTCATGACAGTTGTGAGCACTGCCTTATCAGCATCTGAAAAGGAATTACTTTTCGTTGTATGTGTCAGGGAAAATCAGATTCAATATAATTGCGGTAATCCCGCCGGCAGCTATACCCGATGAAAGCAATGTTTTTAACCACTCCGGCGCAAACTGCAGAATTAAAGGCTGCTGAGCAACACCTAAACCAACAGCCAGAGATATGGCAATGATCATAATTGCCCGACGGTCCATTGTCTCACGTGAGACGATACGTACGCCAGAAGCCGCAATAGTTCCAAACATGACCAGAGTTGCGCCCCCCAAAACGGGTTCGGGTATATGTTGAACCAGCCCACTGACAGCCGGGAATAAACCGAGCAGAATCAGCATCAGGGCTACCAGAAATCCGACATAGCGGCTGGCAACTCCGGTCAGTTGAATAACACCATTGTTCTGCCCGAAACAAGAGTTTGGAAACGTGTTGAACAATGCCGATACACAAGAATTCATGCCATTGGCCAGGACCCCGCCTTTCAGACGTTTCATATACAGAGGACCCTTGACCGGTTGTTCTGATACATCAGATGTAGCCGTAATGTCACCAATAGTTTCCAGTGAAGTCACCATAAAGACCAGCATCAAAGGCAGCAGCAAATTCCAGTCGATTCCAAGTCCGTAGTAGAGGGGTTTCGGGATCATGATAAGTTGACTGCCTGAGTCTGGCGCACTGACCGGTAACATATTCAGGCACCATGCCAACAGATAACCAATGGCCATAGCGATAACCAACGATGCAATACGCAGATACGGATTCTTCTGGCGGTTTAATAAAATAATACTTATCAGCACCACTCCCGCCAGCAGAAGGTTTTTTGGCGCACCAAACGTATGATTATTCAGCGCACTGTATCCCCCCCCTATCGACGTCAATCCGACCTGAATCAGTGATAAGCCAATAATCATGACTACAATCCCCGAGACCAGCGGTGTTATTACTCTGCGGGCATAGGGAAGAATGCGTGAAAGCAGCATTTCGGTGCAGGAAGCCAGCATCAGGGTACCAAATAAGGCTGCCATCATGTCCGGCACATCAGTACCACCCTGTTTTAATGCCAATCCTCCCATGATCAACGGCGAAACGAAATTAAAGCTGGTGCCCTGAATGGAGAGTAAACCAGAACCAACCGGTCCCCAGGTCTTAATCTGTAACAACGAAGCAACGCCTGAGGCAAACAGTGACATGCTGATGATATGTCGGGTATCCTGAGCCGGGAGTCCAAGAGCCTGACAAATCAATAATGCAGGCGTAATAACAGCGACAAACATTGCGAGTAAGTGCTGCAATGCAGCAAACAAAGCCTGGGGTAACGGCGGTCGATCATCCAGGCGGTAGACTAATTCACTTCGGGATGAAGTGGCAGATTGTCGGTGAAGCGGTGCATCGGCAGACATGAACAACATTCCTGATTTCAGAAAAAAATCGATTGTAATTATCTGCCGGTTAAAAGCAAACGATTGCCAGATAAACCAGGACAATCCCGCTGTAATGAATGACAGGATATGTTTAGGCGCTGTCCTCTCAGGAGAGTCGATTGTTCACAAAGTGGTTGGATGTTACCTTATATCGTTTATTGATGGCCTAAAGGTCGGTATTATCTCAACCGGCTTTACCCGTGGGTTGAGTTCCGTACAGCAAGCACGTTTGCCGATAATTACGGGCCATCAGGGAACTATCATCCCCGGCACCCACCGGGTGAAAACTTCCTCTTCAGGGAGTTAATCAGGTATCTGCAGTTCAGATACACTTTTTAGTGGCTGATTAACACCACTATGCATGTTCAACATTGAGGTCTGTCAGAAATTCAGGCATAACAGGCAGTCGCTCATTCTCAGGATTCAGGACAGACAAAATGAAATTTATTGGAAAATTTTTCCTGATACTGCTGCTCATCCTGTTGCTGTTACTCGTTGCTGCCTGGTTTGCACTGAAAAGCACCTGGGGCGCAGGCACGCTCAGTCGCTGGATTAGCGACGATACTGCTTATCATCTGTCTATTGGCAGAATAAGGCATTCTTTAAGCTCGCCGTTGGTTGTTACCCTGGAAGATTTTACTTTCGGCAATGACGGACAACCGGCCATGGTAGTTGCCAGTAAAGTGACGCTGGGACTCTCTTTACTGCAATTCAGTGATCCGTCGCATTTTGACAGTCTGCAACTGAGCGACGGTGAAATCGACCTCGGGAACATTCGTCCTGGCACCGGTTTCCCGTTACAGGCCAATCATCTCTATCTGAATAACATCAACGTTGTTCAACCGGATGTCAGTAACAGCTATCAGGCTAATGAAACCACCGCGGAAATTACCCCCTGGAAACCCTCACAGTCCCAAATGCTGGGCAACAATTATAGTTTCCACATTGGCATCGGTCAGTTGATGCTGGGGCAGCAGCATCTGGCAAATATCAGTGCCCGCGGCTCAGTCTCGCCACAGAAACTGATGCTGGATAATGTTAACGGTGATGCTGAACGAGGCACATTCTCAGGTTCGGCTATTCGCGAAGCAGACCGCTGGCAAATCCGCCAACTGAGTCTGCAGAACACCCGGTTCCAAACCTCAAAAAGCCTGCCTGAGTTACTGGCGCCGCTGGAACAACACAATATTCAACCGGGCCAGGTGTCTGTCAGCCATGCCACCATTGTAGGCCCGGAATGGGCCGTGACCGACCTGAATCTGCAACTGGACAACCCGCAAATTCCCGATAGTACATTGCTGGTCGGGGGAGGGAAACTCTCATTACAGGCCAGTGACTTTGTCTGGGGAACCCAGGAATTCACCCAGCCTCAGGTGGCAATAGAACAAACGGCTCAGGGGTTGAATATCAGTAAGTTCACTACCCATTGGGTTAACGGCACCGTAACCGCCAACGGTATGTGGTCCTCTGAAAATCGGCAACTGGCAGTGGACAATCTTTCACTCACCGGGCTGGAATATACGCTGCCAGAGGACTGGCGACAGTTCTGGCAGGCTTCGTTGCCTGACTGGCTGGATTCGGTACTGATTCGTAACTTCACGATTAACAACTCACTGGTTATTGATATCAACCCTGACTTCCCTTTCCAGATGACAGCCTTGCATGCCTCCGGAAATCAGTTATTGCTGGCTCAAAATCACCAATGGGGAATCTGGTCAGGAGACAGCGAGTGGCAGGCCGCTGAAGCTACCTTTAACCGTCAGGATATTCGTGCCCCATGGCTAAAACTCCATGCCGATGCCCGTGGAATTAGTATCAATGACTTCAAAATGCTGGTGAATAAAGGGCCGATGGTAGGTAGTGCGCAGATCTCCCAGCAACCCTCACGTAACTTCAGTGTGAATCTGCGCGGGCAGTCAGTTCCGGTGAACATGTTTGCGGGCTGGGGATGGCCGGTAACCAGCGTGACCGGCCAGGGTAACCTGACTCTGAATGCCACCGGTAGTATTCAGGCTGGCAAACCGTTGGCCCCGACGGTGAATGGTTCACTAAGTATTGCTACGGATGCAGGTACGGTACAACAAACCATGCAAAACGGGAACATTCAGTAACTGTCTCGCGGTGAGATTCTCTGGTATGGAGGGCCGCACCGCGAGCAGGGCGACTTAATCAATCCCTGACCCACCCTGTTCCAGGGTCCGCAGCGGATCGGCAGGCAGAACAATGTAGACACCTTCAAATACCGCACCGGTTTCATCATCCCCGGACAGGGAAACATCCAGCCGGACTCTGGCCTTGCGACCGCGGGCCAGACGGTCCAGGTCACCACGCAATGATCCCAAATCCGCCTCAGCACCGGGACGCCCGGTAATCGGTTTACTGTAACGGATATGAGCATCCGCCAGAATAATCGTGCCTCCAAGGTGGCGTTCACGCAACAATAACCAGATCAGCCCCCAACCTGTGAGAGTTGCCAGTGAAAACAAGCTACCGGCGAATAAGGTGTGATGAGGGTTTTGATTACCCGCTTCCGGCATGGTGGTAATAAATTTCCGGCCGGTATATTGAAGTATTCGCACCCCCATCTTCTCACTGAGCGGAATATGATCATACCAGGCTTGCTGTAACTGCCCGCACCAGTCAGCACGATGCAGAATATCATCCATCGTCACTATCGGTTTAATCATCAGGAAGTGACGAATCGGGGTGGTTTGCGCCGCTGTGATCTCGCCCTGATTCACGTAGCCGAGCTTGGCAAAGAATTCGATGGCATCCTCCCTGGCACTGCAGGTCACCCGTTTTACCCCTTCCTGACGAGCGACGGATTCCAGAGTCATGATAAGCAGAGTACCGAGCCCTTTTCCTCTGACCAGCGGATCCACCGCAACAAACCGGATAGAAGCTTCATTATCGGCATTAATATACAGCCTTCCGACTGCAACCGGCTGATCATTTTCATCCACCACCATCTGATGATGTGCTGTGGCATCCCAGGCTTCACGTTCGGAGCCTTCGGGTTGTTTCAGTGGCTTACGCAGCATTTCCCAACGAAAATGAAAGTAAGTTTCCAGTTCCGGTGGCGTTTGAGGGACGCGTAAATGGTACATAAACTGATTCTCCCTGTTGCCGGATGCATTCGCCGGCGGAGCGACAGCCAGAGGTTCATTCATACCTGTAACCAGAAGGTTACCGGTCCGTCATTAACCAGGCTGACCTGCATATCTGTCGCAAACCGACCATTTTCAGTGTGTACGCCCTGCTTTCGACAACAGTCGCTGAAATATTCGTATAACTGCCGTGCCGACTCAGGGGTGGCGCCGCCTGAAAATGATGGCCGCATACCCTTTTGTGTATCCGCTGCCAGGGTAAACTGGGACACCACCAGCAGGCTGCCATTTGCCTGTTGCAGACTCAGGTTCATTTTCCCCTGGTCGTCACTAAATACCCGGTAGCCCAGAACCCGTTCAGCTAAGCGCTGTGCTTTCTTTTCATCATCATCTTTTTCAACCGCCAGCAGAACCAGCAAACCAGCAGCTATCTGCCCTGCAATTTCACCCTCTACAGTGACGCAGGCTCGGGTAACCCGCTGTATTAATGCAATCATGAAGCGTCAGACCCTTCTTTTGGAGATTGTTTTAACTGGCGATAGTGCTCAATAGAGACCGTAATCTCAGCGCCGAGTAATACAATACACCAGGTCCAATACATCCAGAGAATTAATATTGGAATTACCGCCAACACGCCATAAATCATCTGATAGGAAGGAAACATCGTGATATATAACGAAAATGCCTTCTTACCGGCTTCAAATAACACCCCGGCTACTATTGCCCCGGTCAGGGCATCCAGTGCAGCCACCTGACGAGTCGGAACTATGCTGTAAAGCAGCCAGAAAGCCAGTACCGACAGCAGTAACGGGAACACCCGTAATACCGGTTCCAGTAGACGGATAACACCGCTGTCATTGATCCACTGAGCAGAAAGCAGAATGGAGCTCAGTGCCAGGCTGGCCCCTGCCAGTAATGGCCCGAGTGTTAAAACCATCCAGTAAACGGCAAAGGAGAAAACCAAAGGCCGTTTGGTCCGGCTACGCCAGATGGTATTCAGAGCACTGTCAATGGAGTGCATTAGCAATAAAGCCGTAATAATCAGCCCGATAGCCCCGACCGCAGTCATCCGGTTCACATTACTGACAAACCTTTCCAGATAGTCTTCTACCACCGTGCCAGCTGCCGGCACAAAATTACTGAAAATGAAGTGCTTAAACTGCACACTGACTTCTGAAAACACAGGAAACGCGGCAAACAACGCAAAAACAACAGTGGCCAGCGGGACCAGGGCCAGAAGCGACACAAAGGTCAGATTACCGGCATGTACCGTCATATTATCTTCATCTATCCGTCGCCACAGAACGGCCAGCCATCGGAGTGGAATCTTCATCGGTAATCTCATGCTGTTGAGCTCGCTGCTGACTACAGAGACACAGGGTGGCCGAAAAGCCCCGGCCCCGTGAGGATTTTCAGGAATGTACTGCCGATGAGGCAAACCATTGCCCGATAGTCTCTGGTCCGGTCACCAGCACACTGTGGATTCCTGCCTGTCGGGCCGCATCGATATTGGCCTCATTATCGTCAAAGAATACGACCTCGTTGGCAGTCACCCCTTCTTTTTCCAGCACGGCCTGGTAGATCCCGGGTTCAGGTTTACGCATTTTCAACTGCTGTGAGAGATAAACTGCATCCGCGGCTGCGCTAACCTGGGGATACTGCTGAGGCCAGAATTCACAGTGCAGATTATTAGTATTCGATAAAATAACCACCCGGTGTCCCGCAGCGCGTAATGCATTCATCTGCGCCAGCGTGTCATCTCGCAGACCGACAAAAATCGCCTGCCAGCCTGCGGCAAACTGGTCATAACTCAGATTCACTTCCAGTGTTTTGCAGATGAGTTCTGCAAACTGTTGATCCGATATCTCACCACGTTCGTGCTGTTCAAAAGCTTCATCGAAGGTAAAACGATTTTGCAGCAGCGCTAAAGGCACCCCACTTAAGTGGCTCCAGACGCCCAGTGCACGATTAAAATCGATATCAACGATGACGTTACCCAAATCAAAGATGTAGAGCATAGTCGCCTCCCTGGTCACGAGTGATCTATTCAATGTAGCGGCAAATTGTCCGGGTTGACAGAAAAGACAGTCCGGAAAAAAGGTTTCAGATTTCGATAAAGAATAGGGTCCGCCAACTGAGCTGTGACCGGCCATGTAACATCCGAAAATCACACGACAAATCGGGTCACTGAAATAACCTTTTCAGGACAATAGTAGTCCATCCGGTACAATTTCAACAAAACGGGCTGCCGTAAACCGGACATATTTTCATCAACCGGTGGAGCTTGTGACCCGTATATTCTGGCCTTATGCCACCAGTCGATCACTTCAGACAATATGCATGGCAGACCGGACAAAGCATTACCTGCTGGTTTAAACAGGGATAGCAGAGGGTGGCTGACAGACTCAGGCTAATTACCAGGTGACGGCAAGCCTGTCACGTCTTTTGAGACCAACCCGGTGGGTTCATGATTTTTCCCTGCAGCAGCTGAGGCCTGAAAGTAACGTAAAAAATCGATAAATCCCCGAACACGTGCCGGAACATACCGGGTGTCAGGGTAGACAGCAAAAACCCCCTGTGCAGGAAACTGCCACTCCGGCAACACGACTGATAATTTCCTGCAAGCCAGGTCTTCTCTGACCAGCCATTCCGGCAACAACGCAATCCCGCACCCAGCCAACGCAAAAGCCCGTAAGGCAGAGGAATTATTTGCCGATAATTTTGCCGGGTTTTCAATAGTCAGCAGGACCTGTTGCCCTCCGGAACCTTCTAATGTCCAGTGCAGAGCATCCGTTAATCCGTCATGAATAATCCAGTCGGCTTTAGCCAGTGCCTCTAAGGAGTTCACTGAGTAGCGTTCCAGCCAGCATGGAGAGGCTACCGCCAGAATCGCAAAACGATCAATAAGTGCCGCACGGTAACGTGAGTCGGCCAGGGTTCCCAACCGGATAGCCACGTCGAAGCGTTCAGCAATCAGATCGGCCGGTTGCGATGAAGAGGAAAAATGTACGCGGAGCTGTGGATGCTGACTGGAGAATGCCGCCAGGGCAGGCACTACCTGCATCTGACCAAACTCAGGAGTGCTGGTGACTCGTAATTCACCACTGAAGCCGCTGTGAACCATCCGCACATCACTGGCCAGCATTTCTGCCTGCTGAAGCAGTTGCTTGCCGCGCAGATAAAAGGCATCACCGGCTTCCGTCAATGCCAGCCGGCGTGTGGTCCGCAGCAGCAATGAAACCCCCAACTCAGCTTCCAGCTGACGAATATTAAAGCTGACGACCGCTTTCGTCTGGCGCAACGTCGCCGCCGCTGCCGTAAAACTGCCGGATTCCACCACTGCAATAAACATCGCGACACGCTGCAGGCTTAGCATTTATTCCCTCATTATTGTCAAAATAATTTTGACAGTTTATCACCGCCAGCAGCATTTATCCCGTGGAGTGCAAACGGTAAATTGTCTGCTCTTCACGGAGAGACAATCATGACCTATCGCAGCAAAGTGGCAACAGTCTATTTACTGAGCCTGTTCCTTGATCTGATTAATATGTTTATTTCGGCGGTGGCCTTTCCTGACATGTCAGTCAGTCTGCAAGCCCCTGTCGCTCATCTGGCCTGGGTCAGCAATGGTTATATTATTGGTCTGACCCTGATCATGCCGCTCAGCGCCTGGCTAAGCCGACGCTTCGGCCCACGCCGTCTGTTTCTGCTGTCATTAACCATATTTAGCCTGGCAACACTGGCTACAGCCGAAGCCAACAGCCTCGGTGAACTGGTCACCTGGCGGATTTTGCAGGGTTTAGGGGGCGGAGCATTAATTCCGGTGGGCCAGGCGCTCACCTGGCATTTTTATCAGGGCAAAGAACGTACCCGCATTTCTACCCTGGTCATGATGGTCGCGTTACTTGCTCCGGCAGTGTCGCCCGCACTGGGGGGATTGCTGGTAGGCTATGCCGGCTGGCATGCGGTTTTACTGGCCGGTCTGCCGGTATCCTTACTGACCCTGTGCTTTGCTTTTTGCTGGTTACTGAAAGACGAACGACACAGCCGTCAGTCACTGCCTGCGCCGGATACAACAGCAATACTGACCAGTGGCGGCGGATTGATCTGCCTGCTTCTGAGCCTCACCCTGTTGAGTGACAAAGACCATCTGTTGAGCGGTCTGCTGTGGCTGGTTCCGGCCATCATGCTGACCTTGCTGTTTGTCCGTCGTAACCGCCGCCAGACGAATCCGCTACTGGCACTGCATTTATTGTCCAGCCCACTGCTGCGGTTTTCGATGCTGGTCTATCTTTGCACCCCCGGTTTTTTTATTGGCGTCAGCATCATTGCCGTATTCTGGCTGCAACAAATAGCCGGACTGAGCGCAGCGCAGAATGGTGCCCTGATGATGGCCTGGTCTGTGGCTGCTTTTTTCGCTATCCATACCAGCGGTAAGCTATTTCAGCGTTACGGACCCGCGCTGTTAATCATTACCGGCTGTCTGATTCAGGCCACAGGTATTGTCTGGCTGGCGGGTATTAGTCAGGCTACCTCACCTCTGCTCCTCAGTGTGTGCTATGCATTGATGGGATTTGGTGGGTCGTTGTGTAGTTCGACTGCACAAAACAGTGCTATGCAGGAGATTGACAGCCCGGAGTTGGCGGATGCCAGCGCGCTGTGGAACATCAATCGCCAGCTGAGTTTTTGTTTTGGCGTTGCCCTGCTGAGTCTGTTGCTGAGCCTGTTACTGCAAACAGTGAGTCTGCTGGCTGCCTACAGAGCCTGTTTTATCGTGGCCGCCTGCGTGACCTGTATACCCGTGCTGGCCAGCCTGAGACTGGGTTTCCGTCCGGTCCCCACTGATACTGATTCACTAAGAGAACCGAAACTATGAATGACTATATAAATAAAGTGGAACATACCCTGAAATCCCTTGAACTCTGGCTGGGTCTGGGTGAAGGAAATCTCGCCAGTTTAACCGACTGTTTTGCTGACGGATTTACCATGATTACCCCGGCAGGAAGCTCTCTGGATAAAACGGGACTGAGGAATTTCCTTCAGACACAACAGGCCAGCCGCCGCGGGCTACGGATTACTTTCGATCAGCTAAAGATAATCCATGAATGGTCGCAGGGGGCTGTCGTCTATTACCGGGAACAACAGAGCCAACAGGATGCTCCGGAAAATATTCGTTGGGCGACAGCCGTGTTCAGTCGTGAAGGAGAAATAGTTCGCTGGTTACATCTTCAGGAAACCCTGCAAAGCTAAACCACGAGTAAAAAAAAGCCGCCCCGGAAGGGCGGCTTTTTAATCAGTATCACTGCTTAGCTAAGTCGCTGTCAGTTAAGACTCTTTGCTGCCACGTGAAGCACGTTTACGATCATTCTCAGTCAAATGACGTTTACGGATACGTACAGACTGAGGAGTCACTTCTACCAGTTCGTCATCATCGATGAATTCCAGAGCTTGCTCCAGAGTCATTTTGATTGCAGGAACCAGAGTGGTGGCTTCATCAGTCCCGGAAGCACGCATGTTGGTCAGTTTCTTACCAGTCAGGCAGTTCACGGTCAGGTCGTTAGAACGTGAGTGAATACCGATGATCTGGCCTTCATAAACTTCAGCACCGTGACCCAGGAACAGCTTACCGCGGTCCTGCAGGCTGTACAGTGCGAAAGCAACCGCTTTACCCTGACCGTTAGAGATCAGTACACCGTTCTGACGCTGACCCACTTCACCCTGACGCAGATCACCGTAGTGGCTGAAGGTAGAGTAAAGTAAACCCGTACCTGAAGTCATCGTCATGAATTCGTTACGGAAACCAATCAGACCACGGCTTGGGATTTCGTAATCCAGACGCACACGACCTTTACCATCCGGGTCCATGTTTTTCATGTCGCCTTTACGCTCACCCATCGCCTGCATCACCGCACCCTGGTGCTGTTCTTCAATATCAAGAGTAACGTTTTCGTAAGGTTCCTGTTTACGTCCGTCAATTTCACGGAAGATAACTTTCGGGCGGGAAACCGCCAGTTCAAAACCTTCACGACGCATGTTTTCGATAAGCACAGATAAGTGCAGCTCACCACGACCAGACACACGGAAAGCATCCGCGTCTTCGGTCTCTTCAACACGCAGTGCCACGTTATGCACCAGTTCTTTCTTCAGGCGATCAAGGATCTGACGCGAAGTGACGTATTTACCTTCTTTACCACAGAATGGTGAGGTATTTACGCAGAAGAACATGCTCACGGTAGGCTCATCAACAGACAATGGAGTCAGCGCTTCCACGTTCTGTGGGTCACACAGGGTGTCAGAGATGTTCAGTTCACCCAGACCGGTGATAGCAATGATGTCGCCAGCTTCAGCTTCAGTGCTCTCGATACGCTCCAGACCCAAGTGGCCCAGTACTTTACCGACTTTACCATTACGGGTTTTGCCTTCAGCATCAATCACAGTGACCTGCTGGTTCGGTTTGACTTTACCGCGTTTGATACGGCCAATCCCGATAACACCCAGGTAGTTGTTGTAATCCAACTGAGAGATCTGCATCTGTAACGGACCATTTAGGTCAACGTTTGGTGCAGGAACATGCTTGATGATAGCTTCGTACAGTGGCGTCATATCTTCCGCCATATCTGCATGGTCATCACCCGCGATCCCCTGAATTGCCGATGCATAGATGATCGGGAAATCCAGTTGCTCGTCGGTCGCATCCAGGTTAACAAACAGATCAAAAACCTGATCTACGACCCAGTCAGGGCGTGCGCCCGGACGGTCGATTTTGTTAATAACAACAATAGGCTTCAGACCATGAGCAAATGCTTTTTTGGTTACGAAGCGCGTCTGTGGCATTGGGCCATCAATCGCATCCACTACCAGCAGAACCGAGTCTACCATCGACATGACACGCTCAACTTCTCCACCGAAGTCGGCGTGTCCCGGAGTATCGACGATATTAATTCGATAGTCGTTCCACTTAATTGCAGTGTTTTTAGCGAGAATAGTAATCCCACGCTCTTTCTCCAAATCGTTGGAGTCCATCACACGCTCAGTTGCTTCGGTACGGGCGTCAAAAGTACCAGACTGTTGTAACAGCTTATCAACCAGGGTCGTTTTTCCATGGTCAACGTGCGCGATGATGGCGATATTACGCAAATTTTCGATCACAGCTTTGCCTCAGGCATTAGAAATAGCGCGCTATTGTACACGGATTAGTCGAAAGACTGAATATGTTCACAGTATTCCTTGAAACTTTCTCAGTGACTTTTTGCTCCCGCTGATTATCAAGGCAGACTACGTTCATTTTTAGTGCAATATTATCGTTATTCCGGCGACATGCACCATAATGGTGCTATATGATGGCAGGGTTTGGATCATTATGGTGCATCACTCCGGTTCGGTGCCTCCCCTTAACGGGGCACAAAGGCCGCTATAACACCGTTTTCAGACAAAATAAAAAGTTGGCACAGATTTCGCTTTATATTATCTAAGCAAAAACGACAGTTTGAAACGGTTGGAAGCTTGTCGGGAACATTGACCGGAAAATGCGCGGCGCCTCGTGATCCTTTACCAGTACAGGTTCTCTACCCACGACAACAATGAATATTTCAGGAGAGTTAGTATGTCCGTTGAACACGTTCTCTCATTGATGAACGAACATGAAGTTAAGTTTGTTGATCTGCGTTTTACCGACAGTAAAGGTAAAGAACAGCATGTAACCATCCCTGCTCACCAGGTTAACGAAGACTTCTTTGAAGAAGGTAAAATGTTCGATGGTTCTTCCATCGGTGGCTGGAAAGGCATTAACGAATCAGACATGGTGCTGATGCCGGATGCAACTACCGCTGTTCTGGACCCATTCTTCGAAGATCCAACCCTGATCATTCGTTGTGATATCCTGGAACCAGGTACACTGCAAGGTTACGACCGTGACCCGCGTTCAATCGCGAAACGCGCTGAAGATTTCCTGCGTTCTTCAGGCATTGCTGACACTGTACTGTTCGGACCTGAACCTGAATTCTTCCTGTTCGACGATGTGCGTTTTGGCGCTACCATGTCTGGTTCTCATGTGGCTATCGACGATATCGAAGCGGCATGGAACACTGGTAAAGCCTACGAAGGCGGTAACAAAGGTCACCGTCCGGGCGTTAAAGGCGGCTACTTCCCAGTGCCTCCGGTCGACTCAGCTCAGGACATCCGTTCTGCTATGTGTCTGACTATGGAGCAGATGGGCCTGGTAGTTGAAGCTCACCACCACGAAGTGGCTACTGCTGGCCAGAACGAAGTGGCAACCCGCTTTAACACCATGGTGAAAAAAGCTGACGAAATTCAGATTTATAAGTATGTGGTACATAACGTAGCGCACGCTTACGGCAAAACTGCCACCTTTATGCCAAAACCAATGTTTGGTGATAATGGTTCAGGTATGCACTGCCACATGTCACTGTCGAAAGACGGTACTAACCTGTTCTCTGGCGACAAATACGGCGGCCTGTCTGAAACTGCTCTGTTCTACATCGGCGGTATCATCAAACATGCTAAAGCGATTAATGCCCTGACTAACCCAACCACCAACTCTTATAAGCGTCTGGTCCCGGGTTATGAAGCACCGGTCATGCTGGCTTACTCTGCCCGTAACCGTTCTGCGTCAATCCGTATCCCTGTGGTTGCCAGCCCGAAAGCACGTCGTATCGAAGCTCGCTTCCCGGATCCAGCGGCTAACCCATACCTGGCGTTTGCGGCACTGCTGATGGCCGGCCTTGACGGTATCATCAACAAAATCCATCCTGGCGATGCGATGGATAAGAACCTGTATGACCTGCCTCCGGAAGAAGAAGCTGAGATTCCAAAAGTAGCAGGATCTCTGGAAGAAGCGCTGAATGCACTGAACGAAGACCGCAGCTTCCTGACCCGTGGTGGTGTTTTCACTGACGATACTATCGATGCTTATATCGCACTGCGCAAAGAAGATGATGACCGCGTACGTATGACTCCGCATCCGGTGGAATTCGAACTTTACTACAGCGTTTAATCTCTCTTGTAGTTTTGTTGCCGTGGAAAATTTTAGCCCATCTCCGGATGGGCTTTTTTCTCCGCAAATTCAGCATTCAGAGGGATATTTCGGTCAGTCAGCTCAGATTTACTGCCTGTTTATTGTCCGAACACAGCGAAAAACACCAGCGAGTCGCCCGCTTATTTCACAGTCAACAGCAGCGTATTTCACTGGTAAACGCGGAGAATTAAACATGATATCCAACACACAGCCCGATGCAGTGCAGATCTTAAACTCTCTCATCAATAGTGTGTTAGTCGTCGATAACAACCTGGTGATCCATTACGCGAACCCGGCAGCACAGCAATTGCTGGCTCAGAGTTCCCGTAAACTGTTTGGTACGCCGCTCCCGGAACTCACCGGCTATTTTTCCTTAAATATTGAGGTGATGCTGGAAAGCCTGCAAGCCGGTCTGGGCTTTACCGACAGTGAAGTGACCATTGTGGTTGATGGCCGGGCGCATATCATGTCTCTTACCGCTCAGCAGTATCCTGACCAACAGATTCTGCTGGAAATGGCGCCGATGGATAACCAACGTCGTCTTAGCCAGGAACAGATTCAGCACGCACAGCAGGTTGCCGCCCGTGATTTAGTGCGCGGTCTGGCTCATGAAATTAAAAATCCGCTCGGCGGATTACGCGGTGCCGCCCAGCTGCTCTCCAGAGCGCTGCCGGATCCGTCATTAAATGAATATACCAAAGTGATTATCGAACAGGCCGACCGGTTACGTAATCTGGTCGACCGGCTGCTGGGGCCTCAACAACCCGGCATGCACGTTACCCAGAGCATTCACCAGGTCGCGGAACGAATTGTTAACCTGGTGTCGATGGAGCTACCGGATAACGTCACTCTGGTCAGAGATTACGATCCCAGTCTGCCTGAATTGCCGCATGACCCGGATCAGATTGAACAGGTTTTACTGAACGTAGTACGTAATGCATTACAGGCGTTGGGCGAAGCTGGAGGCACAATCACCCTGCGGACCCGTACCGCATTTCAGCTAACGCTGCATGGTGTTCGCTACCGTCTGGTGGCGCGGATTGATGTGGAAGATGACGGACCGGGGATCCCCCAGCAGCTGCAGGATACTTTGTTTTATCCCATGGTCAGCGGGCGGGAAGGTGGTACCGGTCTGGGCTTATCCATTGCCCGTAGCCTGATTGACCAACATTCAGGAAAAATAGAATTTAACAGTTGGCCAGGACATACCGAATTTTCGGTGTTCCTGCCTATTCGCCAGTGAGGTTTCCATGCAACGAGGGATAGTCTGGATCGTCGATGACGATAGCTCCATCCGCTGGGTGCTTGAACGCGCGCTCACTGGAGCCGGTTTGAGTTGTACCGCGTTTGATAACGGGGATGATGTGCTGGAGGCTTTAGCCAGCAAAACACCGGATGTATTACTGTCAGATATCCGCATGCCCGGGATGGACGGGCTGGCGTTGCTTAAACAAATTAAGAAACGCCACCCCATGCTGCCGGTTATCATTATGACTGCACATTCCGATCTGGATGCCGCGGTCAGTGCTTACCAGCAAGGCGCGTTTGATTATCTGCCAAAACCTTTTGATATAGATGAAGCGGTCGCTCTGGTAGAACGAGCCATCAGCCATTATCAGGAACAGCAGCAACCGCGCAACCAGCCGGCCAGCGGGCCAACCACCGATATTATTGGTGAAGCGCCGGCAATGCAGGATGTCTTCCGGATTATTGGCCGTCTGTCACGTTCCTCGATCAGTGTGCTAATTAACGGGGAATCAGGAACCGGTAAAGAGCTGGTCGCCCATGCTTTGCACCGCCATAGTCCGCGGGCCAAGTCACCGTTTATTGCCCTGAATATGGCGGCGATCCCCAAAGACCTGATTGAATCTGAGCTGTTTGGTCATGAAAAAGGGGCATTTACCGGGGCTAACTCGGTGCGTCAGGGGCGGTTTGAACAGGCCGATGGCGGCACACTGTTTCTGGATGAAATTGGCGATATGCCACTGGATGTACAGACCCGGCTGCTGCGTGTACTGGCCGACGGACAGTTCTACCGTGTCGGTGGCTATGCTCCGGTGAAAGTGGATGTCCGGATCATTGCAGCGACTCACCAGAACCTGGAATTACGGGTGCAGGAGGGTAAATTCCGTGAGGACTTGTTCCACCGTCTGAACGTTATTCGAATTCATCTGCCTCCGCTGCGTGAACGCCGCGAAGATATCCCACGGCTGGCCCACTATTTCCTGCAGATTGCGGCGCGGGAACTGGGGGTGGAAACCAAGATATTACATCCGGAAACCGAAGCTGCGCTGACTCGTCTGCACTGGTCTGGTAATGTCCGACAGTTAGAAAATACCTGCCGCTGGCTGACAGTCATGGCAGCCGGTCAGGAAGTTCTGATTCAGGACCTTCCACCGGAGCTGTTTGAAACCAGCCCCCCGGAAACCCCGGTACAGTCATCCCCCGATAGCTGGGCCACGCTGCTGGCGCAATGGGCTGACAGAGCATTACGTTCCGGTCATCAGAATCTGTTGTCCGAAGCGCAACCCGAGATGGAAAGAACACTACTGACTACTGCCCTACGTTATACCCAGGGGCATAAACAGGAAGCAGCCCGTCTGTTGGGCTGGGGAAGGAATACGCTAACCCGTAAACTTAAAGAACTGGGCATGGAATAGCAAATTGCTGGTGCTTTACTGGTCCGCAGACAGTGTCTGCGGACCTTTTATTATATGACCCGTGAAAACTGCTGCTGTCGGCTGGCAGCCCGCAGATAGTGGTCAAAGCACATGCAGATATTTCGGATTAACAACCTGCCACGAGCCGTCACCTGTAACCGGCGTAGTTCAAGCGTCACCAGGCCATCCTCAATAAATGGCCTGAGCAGTCGCAGGTCCTCTGCAAAATATTCTTCAAAAACTATCCCCCACTGTTGTTCCGTCGTCGCAAAATCCAGTCTGAACTGGCAAATCAGCGCCTTAATCACATCGCGCCTCAGACAGTCATCCTGACTCAGGCTGACCCCACGCCACAACCCTCTGCCATTGGCCGTCACACTCTCCTGCCACTGATTAAGCACTTTGTGATTCTGGGAATAGCTGTCACCGATCATACTAATGGCTGAAACACCCAATCCCAGTAAATCTGTGTTTCCGTGGGTCGTATACCCCTGAAAATTACGGTGCAGCACCCCGTTCTGCTGGGCTACTGCCAGTTCATCGTCTGGCAGGGCAAAATGATCCATACCGATAAACTGGTATCCTCCACCGGTCAGTGTGGCGATGGTATCCTGCAGAATCATCAGTTTCTGCCGGGCATCCGGCAAATCCGCCGCATTAATTTTACGCTGGGCAGCAAACATCTCCGGCATATGGGCATAATTAAACACGCTGAGACGATCAGGGCGCAGGGAGAGAATTTTCTGCAGGGTGAAAGCAAAACTTTCCGGTGTCTGCTTTGGCAGCCCATAAATCAGGTCAATATTCCCCGAAGTAAAACCCAGTGATTTCGCCCGATCCATCAGTGCAAAGATAAATTCTTCGTCCTGTTCCCGGTTCACCAGTCGCTGGACCTGCTTATTAAAATCCTGCACTCCCATACTTAGCCGGTTAAATCCTTCGCTTTTCAGGTGGTCAAGGACATCCAGTTCAATTTCCCGGGGGTCCAGTTCCAGCGACATCCCGGCATCGGCAGCGAAAGTAAAATGTTGCCTGAGAATCCCTGTCAGCCGGGATATTTGAGCTGTCGTCAGAAATGTCGGAGTTCCGCCTCCCCAGTGCATCTGAACGACGGTACGCTGACGAAACAGCGGCGCTCTGTGGCGAATTTCTGCCTCCAGTGCATCCAGATAACGATCCGCTTTGTGTGCCTGGCGTGTCACCTGCTTATTACAGCCACAGAAGTAGCAGAGCCGATGGCAAAACGGGATATGCAGATAAAGGGACAGAGGCCGGTGAGGATAACGGTGAACCGCTGTCAGGAAATGATTTTCGCTAAAGCGCTCATCGAATTCCAACGCTGTAGGATAAGAGGTATAACGCGGTCCGGAGTAATTATATTTTTCGATTAATGACTGGTCCCACTCGATACGTGGTAATGACATGTTCACTCCTTCCGCTGACGGGGTCTGAAAGAAGTTCGCGATACTCCGGATAACGGTAAGTTTTTTTTGCGACGCAACCGCGATTTCAATCGTGACAGACGACGTAGTTTAGCGAATAACAACAGCAGAAAACACGCATACAGCAGCGCTAAAATTGATCCTGGCCAAAACATAATGAAATATTCCCGGCTGGGGCACAACATTATACACTGTGCCCGGCCATTAAGGTTAGTTACCCTTCAGTAAGCGGTACATATCCTCTTCTGCTTCGGTATCTTCAGCATCGCTGTCATCATCAAGATCGATACCGAGTTTTTCCATCAGTACTTCAATACGATCCAGGGTGCTGTCCAGCCAGGCCTGATCTTCAGCAGGCAATTTCTCACCGTTTTCCAGTCGATCGAGCAGTGCATCAAGACGTTCACTATTTTCGAGAGCAGACAGTTCCTCACGGGCACTTAATACCGGCGCTGCTTCACGACGTTTCACCGCCGGTTTTGCCGCAACGGCTCCCTCGGCCACTAATGGAACGGGTTTTTTACTGCCCAGCCGCGGATCGGCTGCGTCTTTCGTGCCACGGTTGCCCTGGCCCTGTTTTACTTCAGGGTTGCTGCGGTTACCCGTGGCAAGGCCTTTGTGTTTTTTCTGACGCTGGCGTTCACGGCCTTCGATATTGAGTTCGGCACGGGTTTTGCGTTTTGCAGGCTTGGCGCGCGGGGCTTTGGCAGGTTGTTTCATGGTGTTCAGCCTCAACTGTTTTTCTTTAGTATAGAATTGCGGCGAAATCTAGCAGAAACCAGCACAAGAAAAAAGCGACAGCTTACGCTGTCGCTCATTTCATACTTTCTGTCATTCAGAAAGTCATGTATCTCACATCCGGTTAAGATACTCATCTTATCCATCAGATTCATTCCGTCCTGCTGCCTGTTCCCTGGCAGGGTCTGCTCTGTGTCCTTCCCTGAGCCTGATTTTCCCTGAACCTCTCCCTGAGTGACGTGTAATGTAGTTGATTCTGACAATTCTGCAAGGCAGAAAAAGCAGCAAAAATGCATTCTTTTTCACAAGTTGATTTAGAGTGATGATATTTAAAATAAATTTTAATAGTTGTCATTTTTTTTCAGCCATTGTCTGAGATGACAATAGCTGATCTCTTACAGAGTCTGCTGATGCTCAGGGCACAGGCACTTTCGCTCTATAACAGGTATACTGCGGGTATTATCCTGAAATTTACCTGTGGAGCTCGACCTTGTCTGGATGGAATTATCACGTCACCCATTTTGTCACCAGCGCCCCGGACATTCGCCATCTGCCCACAGACAGTGGAGTAGAAGTGGCGTTTGCCGGGCGTTCGAATGCCGGAAAATCAAGTGCATTAAACACATTAACCAACCAGAAGTCACTGGCACGTACCAGTAAGACACCAGGCCGTACTCAGCTGATTAACTTGTTTGAGGTCACTGAGGGAATCCGGCTGGTAGACCTGCCTGGTTATGGTTATGCAGAAGTCCCTGAAGAGATGAAGCTTAAATGGCAGCGGGCATTAGCAGAATACCTGCAAATGCGGGACTCTCTGAAAGGGCTGGTTATTCTGATGGATATTCGCCATCCGATGAAAGATCTGGACCAGCAGATGGTGCAATGGGCAGTCACCAGCCATATCCCGGTGCTGGTGCTACTGACTAAAGCCGATAAGCTGGCGTCAGGCGCCCGGAAAAAACAACTGAATATGGTTCGTGAAATGAGCCAGGCTTTTGAAGGTGATATTCAGGTCGAGTATTTCTCATCCCTGAAGAAGATGGGAGTGGATAAACTCAGCCAGAAACTTGATGACTGGTTCAGCACTTATTCCACCACGGTCGAAGATTCGGCGCCAGAAGAGTCGTAACCTGAGTAAATCATCCGGTTAATTCTGACATAAATATTTACCATAAAAAACGCCCCGTTCACCTGAATGAACGGGGCGGCTAACATTCAGCCAAATCCGATTACGTGAAGTAAAAGGTCTGAAAGATAGAACATCTTACCTCTGTACCCTACGTCTGAAAATGTACCTGATTTTCACCGGTCAATAAAGCCTTTTCTCAGCATTTTTTTAGTAATTTTGATGTTTTATTTCTATGTAAATCACAAAAAAACATTTAGCTTCTTGTCAAAGACCATAATAAATGCTTATACCTCGTAAAAAACAATAATTTCACCAATCTCAGTCAGAAAATCTTTCTAAAATAAATATTTATCACCTTTACGCTGCCCACTTAAGATTAAAATGCGCCTCATCCCTTTGAAATAAAAAAAACCAACATAATGAAACAAAAGGAATTATTTAAACCAACCCCAAAAAATTACGTCAGATGAACCAATTTATTCAGAGAAAATTAATTTTTAATTAAAATAACTGCTCACCCCTGGTTAAAGGTAAAGTGTTATTTTTGAATAAAAAGTAACAATAAATTAACGTTTATGTTTTTTATTATCTGTTTTGTTGTATAGTGCAGTCTGTTTCGATAATGCCTCGTGATTAAAATGTATCCTGTTGATTATAAAATAATTAAAACCCCCTCTCTCTCCCGGGAAATTTCTGGTCAATGATTAAACAGGGGGAAGATATGCTCATTTATTCGGCAGTAACGCAGCATTCAATAATAATGAAAACCGTCAGACAGGGAGGGTGTATAAAAGAAAACTTTAATCACGGGCATGATTTTGTGGGCTAGCTCTAAAATTTGAATAATTAAATTAATCTGAGCACGATATTCCAAAACAATTTTCTGCATCACTCATAGAGTAAAATCCCCTTACATCTAATAAGAATAATTATCATGAAAAAAAATAAAGCAGTGCGCAATAACCCCAAAAAGACACTCGTCATGAGTCTCTTCCTCCTTGGGGCTTCCGCTTATCCGGCCGTCAGCCAGTCTGCGGATGCCTTAAGCTACGACTCCCCCTGGATGTTTGGCGACTGGGGCGGTACCCGTTCACAACTCAAAGATGAAGGTATCGATTTTCAGGTCAATTATACAATGGAGTCTGCGTCGAATCTGGCGGGGGGTTACGATAAATCGACCACGGCCCGCTACAGCGATCAGTGGGCTTTTGGGGTCAATCTGGACCTTGAAAAACTGCTGAACTGGAACGACGCCGAGTTCCAGATGACCATCACCAACCGTGACGGTCGAAATGTTTCTGATCAGGTAGGCGATCCACGGGCCCCGATGTTGTCTTCCGTTCAGGAAGTTTATGGCCGTGGGCAGACCTGGCGTCTGACACAATTCTGGTTAAGAAAAGGTTTCTTTGATCACACCCTGGACGTTAAAGCTGGTCGTGTTACCGTGGGCGAAGACTTTGATACCATTGACAGCAAATTCCAGAACCTTGCATTTGGCAATGGCCAGGCCGGTAACTGGCGTGGCGATCACTGGTATAACTGGCCGGTCTCTCAGTGGGGTGGTCGGGTAAAACTCTATTTTACTCCTGAAGTCTTTATGCAGGTCGGTTTCTACAACCAGAACCCGTACAACTATGATCGTGGCGATGGCTTCCGCTTCGAATTTAGCCCGACTTCCGGCAACCTGGTTCCGGTCGAACTGGGCTGGACCCCAAAACTTGGGCCTGAGGGTCTGCCGGGTAACTATCGTATTGGTTATTACTATTCCTCAACACATGATGATGTGTATGGTTCATGGCGTAATGGTGGCTATAACGATACCGCACATTCCTATGGCGGCTACCTGGTTGCTCAACAACAGCTGACCAGTTGGCGCGGTGATGCTAAACGTGGTCTGACACTGACAGTTCAGGCCGTGATGAATGATCACAAAACCTCAAAAACCGATAACTATCAGTCAGTCTCTCTGGTATGGAAAGGGCCGTTTGATGCCCGTCCTGACGATGAAATCGGTATTGGTGCCAGCCGTATCCACGTTAACTCCAGTTACACCCGGATGTTAACCGATGAAAACCGGTTCTACGGTGCCAACAGCTACGAGAGCCCGACTTATCTGCCGGTACAGAAAGGGGCTGAATATGACTATGAGATTTATTACAACGTTCAGGCTACCAAATGGCTGCAGGTTCGCCCAAACCTGCAGTATGTGACCTCACCGGGTGCCGTTAGCCGGGTGCAGAATGCCTTTATCGGCGGAATCGCCGCTAACGTTAATTTCTAATCCTGTCTGAACGGAAAGGCTGCTTTCGCAGCCTTTCCGTATCACTATCCTCCGCCCGGCGTTACACTGGATATCCGAAACACTTTGCTGCAGCAGGCAGATTCATTGTGCCGGTGAGCTAAAGGTAGACATCAGAACATCCCGAGGGAGGTCAGGCAGTGCAATCAGCTAACAACAGAGTCCGGATAGTCAACACACAGACACTTTCTGATGACTGGTATCTGCTCAAAAAATACACTTTTGATTTTCAGAGACGGGATGGTTCATGGCAGCGCCTGAACCGTGAAGCCTATGACCATGGAGATGGTGCAGCACTATTGTTGTACAACCGCGAACGCCAGTCGGTCGTTCTCACCCGTCAGTTCCGTCTGCCGGCGTTTGTGAACGGTAGCGATGGTATGCTGATTGAGGTGGCGGCTGGCTTACTTGAGGGCGAACAGCCGGAAGAGAGAATTCGGAAAGAGGCTGAGGAAGAAACCGGCTACCGGATAGGTAAGGTTGAGAAAGTTTTTGAAGCCTGGATGAGTCCGGGTTCTGTGACCGAAAAACTGCACCTGTTTGTGGCAGAGTATCAGCCAGCGGATCAGGTGAGTCCGGGAGGCGGATTGCAGGAAGAAGGTGAGGATCTGGAAGTGCTGGAGATGAGCTTTAGTGAAGCCTTACAGGCGATGAAAGCCGGTGCCATTAACGATGCCAAAACCATCATGCTGTTACAATACGCAGCTCTCAACCAATTGATTTAACGGTGATATTTTACATTGCCTGCCGGATAAATACTCCGGCAGACAACATTTACTCAGGTTATACCAGAACGTTTTTCAGCAGATGATCCGCCAAGCGCAGACTTAGCGCAGCCCCTGTGAGAGTAGGGTTCATACAGGATGCCGAAGGCATCACACTGGTCCCGGCAATATACAGGTTCGGATGATCATGGGTACGGCAATCAGAATTCACCACCGAATTTTTCGGGTCATCACCCATAATAGTGGTTCCCATTATATGCTGACGATCCTGATAATTGGTGTCGATTTTCAGGACATCTCCCCCCAATAATTTTGCAAAATTCGCAAAATCTTTCAGCCCTTCTTCTTTCCCTGCCTGCCAGTAATCGGTCACACTGTATGATATTTCTGGCAACGGGATTCCAATGGCATCGGTTTTGGTTTTGCTCGGGACAATCCGGTTTTCCGGCAATGGGACTGTCTCAAAATCAATGGCAAAGTTCAGTGAACGGGCTGACAGTTTACGCAACTGCTCATCCAGTTCCGAGCCTAATACCCCTTTGCTAATCAAACCGGACGCATAATCAGCTGTCGGTACGGTATTACGCACTTTGATTTTATAGCTCGGGAAAGTTTTTCTGAACTCACCATCACGATTATTAAGATAGACCAGTAATTCTGTCGGTCCCTGCCCCGGCCAGACGTCTTCCGCCATCATAAAGTTCATACTAATGCCGGTATGCCCCATCAGATTACGGCCGACCTGATCAGAGGAGTTAGCAATACCCTTCGGATATTTCTCTGAGGTAGACATCAGCAATAACTTCGGCGACTCAATCCCATAGGCAGCCACAATAAACAGGTTCGCTGTCAGAGAATGTTCGGAACCGTCGGGTTTTTTATACCAGATCCGGGTGATTTTACCGCTGTCATCTGCCTCGATTTTATACACTACCGAATTGTCGAGTAACTTAGCCCCGAGCCGTTCTGCCTCATCGATATGCATCGAACCATCGTATTTAGCGCCAATCGGGCATACCGGGTTGCAGTTATTATTACCTGCGCATACCGGACGATTTCCCCAGGGACGGGTGGCCCGGCCATTCGGTTCCAGTACGGGGTTATAGCCGCCTTTACCCAGTAATTCAGTCAGCCGGTCAAACATATAGCTGGTCGGCAAGCCTGGCATCGGGAAAGGTTTAGAGCGCGGAGGCCAGGGTTTACCCCCGTGTCCGCTCTCATCCTGTCCATCCACCCCGGACACTCCCAACGCATGCTCGGCTTCGCAATACCAGGGTTCCAGCTCGTCGTAGCCAAATGGCCAGTCTCTGCCATGCCCGTATAAGGTCTTCAATTTAAAATCATTTGGAATCATGCGCCATAAAGCAGATCCAAAGTGCCAGGTGGTACCGCCGACAACACGCAGGTATTTCGTCGGATATTTTACCGGCCCCACCTGTTGCAGGTAATTGCCATAAGTGGAAGGAACATGGGGCAAATCAGGATACGGCGAACCGACACCCTGTAATTTCATATTGGTGAGTGACATCTTGAACGGTGAGTTTCTGAACCGGTCAACAATTTGCTGGCGTGTTACCCGTGGCCCCGCCTCAACAATGATCACTGATTTTCCGGCGGCAGCAAGCTGAGTCGCTAACAGCCCCCCCATCACCCCGGAACCAATAATAATGACTTCTGCATCTACGTTATTCTGACTCATACTGCCGGCCCCTGGTATGCGGGTTTATTGTCAACGGCGGCCCAGGAAATCGGACCACTGCCATAGGTTGGAACCACAAGAATGCCTTTGGTGGGCACATACATCATCGCATCTGCATAAGCGATGAGTTCCAGTTTCTCGTCGTTGCCTACCACCCCTGTGTACCAGGCAGAAATGACCTGAGCTGCTGCCTGTCGTAAATCGCTTCCGATCGCATTTTTCTGCAGAAAATCATCGATATTTTGATATTTACCCGGTTGAATATCCTGTTTAAGCAATCCCAGCTTCTGATCAAATTTATCATCATGGCGATGCAGTGCATCGTAGTAACGCTGAGCCAGTATTGGGTTCACCCGACGATTGACTAAAAATTCAGATAACGGGATAAAACCACTGTCCTGAAGCGCCGCGGCGGCTGCACGGAAAGAAGGGAATAGTGAACCACATAATCCGGCAACCGACAGGATACCCACCCCCTGCAGCAGGCGGCGACGTGAAATCCCGGAAGAATGGCGATTATTTGCTGTCATTTTTTCCCCCTTCTGCGTACAGCAGCTACGATCAGCCCCAGAATCACCAACACAATCAATCCACCCACCGCTAACACTGCCGGATTCGACAGATAAGCGATAGCGGGTACAGGACCGCCTTCACGGACGGTTTTCACCTGATCGGCCGTGACAGTCAGTGAAGCATTTCCGTAATTTTTTAAGACATAGTTAGCCACATCAGCAATTTGCTGATCATTGAGCCTGTCGACAAAGGATGCGGCAGGTCCGAATGCCGGCATCGCCACATACTGACCGTCGGCGTGACGGCGTACACCAAACAGAATGGTCGCAATCAGGTTGTCCGGCTGAGCGGCACCGGTCGCACTGTTGTGGAATAACGACGGATAAAACTCGCTACCTTCACCGTTGGCCTGATGGCAGTTTGCACAACTGTTGCTGAAAACAACCCAGCCGGCATCCGGATGATCGGTCGCCCGCATAGCAGCCTCACTGTCTGAAGGCGCACCCTGGGTAAAACGTGATTCCGTCGCTGTAGCCCCGGAGGCAGGTACCTGTTTCAGCCAGGCGACAATGGCATGCAAATCATCATCACTCAGGTGTTGCAGGCTGTTCTCAATGGCCTCCGCCATAGGACCCGCCGCCTGTGCTTTTCCGGCAACATGACCGGTTTTCAGGTACTGAAACAGCTGGTCATCGCTCCAGCTGCCAATACCGGCAGTTTTATCCGACGTGATATTCGGGGCATACCAGCTACCTACCTGCCCGCCAGATAATGCCAGATCATTCTTCTGGCCCATCAGGAAGTTACGGGGGGTATGACAGGCATCACAGTGCTCCAGCACATTGACCAGGTAATCACCACGGTTAAGCTGAGCTGACTTCTGGCTGTCCGGAGTGAAACGCTGCTGGCTGGAAAACAGCATATTCCACAGCGCCATACTGCTGCGAATTGAGAACGGGAACGGAAGACGGGTGGCCGGTGCCGGAGTATCGACCGGTGCCACCCCGTGCATAAAATACTGATACAGTGCATGAATATCACTGTCAGTCATTTTACTGTAGGAGGTATAAGGCATTGCCGGGTAAAGGTGGTCACCCTGTGCATTAATCCCCTCCCTGACGGCCCTGGCAAATTGCTGCTCAGTGTATTTACCAATACCGGCAGTAACTGACGGGGTAATATTGCTGGCGATAATATTGCCCATCGGTGAGGCTATCGCATAGCCTCCCGCCATAGCCGCCCCACTGCCAGGGGAGTTATGACAAGCGCCACAGTCAGCAGCCACTGACAAATACTTTCCTTGCTCAATTATCGTCGATGCTGAAGGATTGTCTGCCGCCTGCACAGCCTTTCCCGAAAACACCGAGAGCCCGATAATTAAAGCCAGACTCGTTGGTCTCACTTTTACACTCCTGCTCATAGCTTCAGTTATTAATCAAAACATCCCCTTGCTGGTCACGGCTAAAGCCGTGGATCAGCGAGGCGAAAATAAAAATAATTTTTTTACGTCTTATTATTTGGAACTGCTGTTTATGATTTAAAAAACAGTAATGACACCAATCCTGCGGCGATTAATGGCCCTACCGGTACACCTTTGAAAAAAGCAACGCCGATAATGGTTCCCACCAGTAATCCCCCGACAATTCCGGGCTGGGCTGACAGGAAAGTGACACCCCGCCCACCGACCCATGAGACAAAAATACCAATCACGATGGCGGAAAGAGATTTCCAGTCCACCAGGGTACGTATCAGCGAACGAAGTGTCATATCACCACTGGCCAGGGGGGCGATCACTCCAATCGTCAGGATGATGATGCCAATGGTCACCCCCTGGGTTTCGATAAAAGGAAAGAACCGGGACAGCGGGGTAATTTTTATCAGGAAAAGGGCGACCACGGCATAAACAACCGCCATATTGTGGCCCACCATTCCCAGCACACCAATCAACAGCAGTAACAGGTATGGGAGCAAACTATTCACGCGCTTCCCCTGCCAGAACCGCCAGTGCTTTGGCAAAAAAATCCGGACTGCCAAAATTTCCTGATTTCAGGGCCAATGCCAGCGGTTGATCTCCCGTGGTCTGCAATACCGGCACGCCAGGATCTATCTCTTTTCCGACGGCCAGATGACCGAGCGATAATGCGCTGACGACCGCTCCGGAGGTTTCACCACCGCCCACCACCAGCCGACGAATTCCGGCTTCCACCAGTAACCTGGCGGTGTCGCCAAACAGATTTTCCAGAGCCGCAGACGTTTCCTGCTGACCATATTTTTGCTGGCTGACAGCTACTTCTTCAGGTGTTCCGGAAGAATAAATGAGTGGTGCCTGCCCCTGGTGGCTGAGAATAAATTCCACCAGGCTTTTGGCACTCACCTGCCCTTCCATCACCTGTTCCACAGATACCGCAAGCACCGCCGCCTGCCGGCGATGATTTTCAATCTGTCCCAGTGTTGCACCGGAACAACTGCCCACCAGAATAGCTTCCGGTCCGTGAATTGCGGGCAATGAACCGTCAGACGGTTTCGCCTTCCCCCCGCGAATAAAATTATGCGGTAACCCGGAGGCAATCGCCGATCCCCCGGATAACAGCGGTAAACCGGCACAGGCCAGACCGATCTCTGCCAGATCATGGTCGGTTATCGCATCGGTCACGATCAGCCGGGGGCCTTCCGCTGCCAGACTGGCCAGTTGAGATTTTATCTCTGCCGCCCCTGAACAGACGGTCTGCCAGGGAATATGACTGACCGGGATGGTTGCCTGAGCACTCAGCAACCGACGAACATCGGCATCTTTCATTGGAGTCACCGGATGATGCTGCATCCCCGATTCATTGAGCAGTTTGTCGTGGACAAACAAATGTCCCTGGTACAGCGTGCGGCCCAGGGCGGGAAATGAAGGACACACCACAATACTTTTTGCCGATAAATGGCGGGCAAGGGCATCCAGTACCGGACCAATATTCCCCTGAGCGGTAGAGTCAAAGGTCGAACAATACTTAAAGATAATTTGCTGACATCCCTGGGCCTGTAACCAACGACAGGCCGCCAGTGACTGACTCACTGCCAGTTCTGCCGCCACTGAACGACTTTTCAGGGCAACCACCCCGGCATCAATGGACGAGTCAGCCGGGCCTGTCGGCACTCCCAGATATTGCGCAGTTTTCAGGCCGCCTTCGCCCTTTAAGCCACGGGCCAGAGTGACTGCAATATCACTCGCTCCGGTAAAATCATCCGCGATTACCCCAATCAACATGCCTGCTACCCTCAGAGAAAATTAGCCATAGAATTGTTTTTTTAATGCGTTTACTGCGGCATGTGGTGCGGCCAGTACACGGGTGTTGACCTTAGCACTGACAGCCTCCAGCGCCCGTGACGTCGAGAAATGGGCCAGCATAATGGCATCACACTCTGCCAGTTCAGGTGCGCGTTCAGCCACCAAACGGTTATGCTGGTCTGCCTCTCCCTGACGTAACAGATCTATGGCATCGGCCACCACCAGCGTTTTCAGTGTGGCATTGCTGTTTTGCTGCCTGGCATATTCCGCAAATTCTGCTTCCATCGTGATAACCGACGGCGCAAATGTCGCCAGCATGCCAATGTTTTTCCCCGCCTGCAGGGCCTCTGCGAACATCGCCTCATTGGGCTTCAGTACCGGAATCGGCAATTCCCGGGCCATCTGTTCGATGGCCGGACCAAATGCTGAGCAAGTGACCAGTATCGCAGATGCACCGCAGGCATGACCGTACCGACCAAATTTAACAAACCTATCACATAGCTCCGCAGAGAGTTCCTTTTCTTTCGCCCGGTCAATGGTCAGACCATCATCCAGCAGATTGACCAGTTCAGCTTCCGGCCATAACTCTTTAAATGCACTGTGAACCGGCGCCATTGCTACAGGGGTGGCATGAAGTAAAACGATCCGATGCGTCATTAACTCCTCCGTCATCCGGGTTTCATCAACAGATTGCTGATAATTTAGCGGTCAATAGTACTGTAAAGACGGAATGTAATGGCTTACAAAATAGTTATTATAGTGACGAGCTTCACAAAAATATATGAACAGGATGTTAATTTATCATTAAACAGCACAGATTATAAGCATTCAATTGTAACCGCTTACATTTCGGGTGACCCCCGGAAAGCTGTTGTCTTTAAGGATGAACATTTCACTATGACGGTATCTCTTACTCCCGCGCCTCAGGAAAAATCAACAGAGATTCCTGTGAGCCAGTCCCGCCCGGCCAGCACTGTACCGCACCAGTTTCGCGATCTGCTGGCTCTGGATGATTTTGAACGTCACGCCAGACGCCGTTTGCCACCGATGATTTACCAGTATGTGGCTGGCGGTGTGGAAACCGGACGCGGTATTACCGCGAATTTCGAAGCCTATCAGCAATATACCTTTCTGCCGCGGATGTTCCGTGACGTCTCCGGTCGCGACCAGGGGACCGAACTATTTGGCAAGCGCTGGCGTCACCCGTTTGGTATAGCGCCACTGGGCGGTGCTTCTTTTGTCTCTTACCGGGCAGACATCAGTCTGGCCCGGGCCGCCAAAGCCATGGATGTTCCGATGATCCTCAGTGCCTCTTCGCTGATTCGTCTGGAAGATGTGATTGCCGAAAACCCGGATGCCTGGTTTCAGGCTTACCTGGCCGGCGATCAGCCCCGTATCGACCGGTTGCTCGACAGGGTAGAACAGGCGGGATACCGGACACTGGTGGTCACCGGAGATACCCCGATGCTGGGTAACCGCGAACACAACACCCGTAGCGGCTTTAGTATGCCGATTAAAATTACGCCCAAAGTCATGTGGCAGAGTGCCACCAGCCCTCGCTGGCTGCTGGGTACCGTGGCGCAAACTTACCTTCGCCACGGGGCTCCGCATTTTGAAAATACCGATGCTGAGCGCGGCCCACCGATGATGTCTAACAAAGTCCGCAATACCAATGCCCGTGACAAGCTCAGCTGGACGCATGTTGAAGCAATCCGCCGACGCTGGAAGGGAAATCTGGTGATTAAAGGGCTGATGACACCAGCAGACGTATTTATGGCCAGAGACTGTGGTGCCGATGCTGTCATCCTGTCTAACCACGGAGGCCGACAGTTGGATTACACCGTACCGCCGCTACATACTTTACCGGAAATTGCGGCAGGGAAAGGCCAGATGAAGGTGATTATCGACAGTGGTATTCGTCGCGGTACCGATGTGATGAAAGCCATGGCTCTGGGCGCGGATTTTGTGTTTCTCGGCCGACCATTCTTATACGCCAGCGTTATCGGTGCAGCACCCTGTATTGAGCATGCGATGCATATTTTGCGCGATGAGATTGACCGTGATATGGCGTTAATAGGCGTCAGAAATCCTGCAGAACTGGATAAAAGCTATCTGAGACGCGGCCCATGGTTTGATAAAGATTTGTAACTGCCCGGAATCTGCCTGACACCTGACACGGCATGCTCTGCATGCCGTGTTATTTTTGTGGAGCACTACCGGTACTGCCACGGATAATCAACTGTGGGGTGACACAGGTCAACGGCTCAGTACGGACATCCTGTAGTGATGACAGTAAATATTCTGCGGCCAGTCTGCCAATTTCCGCCAGATCCACCCGCATGGTGGTGAGTGGATGCTCAAGATGCTCGGCATATTCATAATCATTAAATCCGGTAATCGAAATATCATTAGGAATACGCAGATAGCGTTCTCTGGCTGCCCGCATCGCACCAAACGCCAGTAAATCATTGCCGCAAATTACCGCCGTTGGCGGATTAGGACCATCCAGCAAACGGAACATTGCTTGTCGGGCATCATTCATCGTGAAAGCACTGCCGACACAGTTTTCAGGAGCCAGAGATAACCCTGCATCATGTAACCCCTGACGAATACCCTCCAGTCGCTCAGACAACCGGTCGTTGGACGGAGGGCTGCCAAAGATCACGGCAAATTCACGATGCTGCAGATCCAACAGGTGCTGCAACAGCTGCCGTGATGCCAGGATACTGTCATAACCGACACTTGGCCGGTGCTGGTCGATAGAGAAAGTCTGGATGTAAGGAATTTGCTGCTGTTCCAGTCGTTCCCATAACCGCGGATGATGAGTATGTCCGACCAGCATTAATGCATCGATACCATACTCAAGCAGCTTATTGACTTCGTTCAGCTCAATATCCATATCGAAGCCTGAATTTGCCAACAGCAGAGTATATCCTTGCTTGTGTATCATCTTTTGAAACGCATCAATCGGCCGGGAAAAGGTTTCTATTGCCAACGTAGGTACCACTGCACCAATCGTCATACTTTTGCGTGATGCCAGAGTTCTCGCGGCACGGTTAATCACATACCCGAGTTCTTTGCAGGCTCTTTCAACTGCTTCTCTGCGTGATTCCCTGACCGTAGCACTACCATTCAGTACCCGGGACACGGTCGCCGTGGATACCCCGGACAACCGGGCTACGTCTTCCAGAGAGACACGTGTCGTATTCGGTTTATCAGCCATGATAAATCTCCTAAAAGGTGATGCTCGCCACAAAATTAACACAGAAACCGGCTATCACTTTGAAAGCGCTTACTTTCATCTTGACTGATTCTTGTAATCGCTTACTTTTACGCAATGTTAATAGTGTAGATGAATGTTGTAGATCACTGTTACTAAAATTTACCATTGATTAACATAATTGTGGTGACATACCACGGCCTGTACCCCTGCATATATAAGCCACACCACGGCAGACAAACTGACGGGTGATAATTCTAAAGGAAAATCGCATGCGCAAGTACCCAAAAATACGCTGGCTGATGATACTTTTCTGCTTCTTTGCCATCGCCATCAACTATATCGATCGCATTAATCTGGCCATTGCCGCACCACATATCAAAAAAGATCTTGGTCTGGATGATGCTTCAATGGGACTAATCCTCGGTGCATTTTTCTGGACCTATGCGTTAATGCAAATTCCGGCCGGCCGTATTATTGACCGGCTGGGGACCCGGATTGGTCTGGCCGTCGCCGTCGGCTGGTGGTCTCTGTTCACCGTGTTCACTGCCTTTGGCCGTGGATTTACCTCCATCTTCATCTCTCGTCTGTTACTCGGTGTCGGTGAATCCGGCGGTAATCCGGGTTGTGCGAAAGTCGTAGCTTCCTGGTTTGCTAAAAAAGAACGCGCCACCGCCAGCGGTATTTTTGACGCCGGTCCACGTGCCGGTAGTGCGCTGGCGTTACCCCTGGTGGCCTGGCTTATCAGCACCTGGGACTGGGAAACTTCATTTGTAGTTACCGGAGCTATCGGGCTGGTCTGGGTGGTAGTCTGGTTGATGTTTTACCGTGATCCTGAAACTAAAAAAGGGCTGGATGAAACTGAGCGTCAGAATCTGCTCGAAGACCGTAAAATGGTGGTTTCCCGTCCGGATGAAAAAATCAAACTCTGGTCGTTATTTCGCCATCGCACCGTCTGGGGCATGATGATTGGTTTCTTCTGCATGAACTTTGCCACCTACTTCTTTGTGACCTGGTTCCCGACATATCTGACAATGTCGCAAGGTTTTTCGTTAAAAGAACTGGGTACGCTGGGAGCTATTCCTGCATTGATGGGAATACCTGGCAGCCTGTTGGGTGGGCTGACCTCTGACTGGTTGTATAAAAAAGGTCTGAGCCTGACGGCAGCACGTAAGACCTGCCTGATCGCAGGGATGTTGCTCTCTTCAGTGATCGCCTTTGCCGCCTTCACTTCGAGCATTACGGTGATTCTGACGCTGTTTTCACTGACTTATGCCGGACTGGCGTTCACCGCCTCAAATATCTGGACGTTACCTGCAGATGTGGCACCGGCTTCCGGTTATGTGGCGACTCTGGGCGGGATCCAGAATTTCGCCGGAAACCTGGCGGGGATTGTCACAGCATCATTCACCGGATTTATGCTGAGTATCAGCCACGGTTCATTTGTGGTGCCATTAGTCGTTGCCGGCGGTATATGCCTGTTTGGTGCGCTCACATTTATGTTCATTATGGGTAAAGTAGAACCACTGAACATTGATACAAAAGATCAGTCACCATTGCAGGTTTCTCAGCCAGGAAATTGCCCCTGAATTGTCACGTATCCGCGATATGCCGCACTCTGCGGCATATACGGTTTCATGCAGGCCCTGATTTTCCCGGTTCCGGCCAGTGCCGACGGGAGCTGAGCCAGCCCAGTAGCCGGTAACAGTCAGCGAGTTTTGCCTGTCACCCTCAGTATCGTTAACCTGTTTTGAGGTTTTGAATGAAAAAGATGTTATTCACTGCGGCCCTGCTCGGCCTGTGTTCCGCGTCCGCCAGCGTGTTTGCACAACAACAGGATTATGTTTACATCTCTAACGCTGACAGTGGCACTGTCTCTGGCTGGTCTCTGGACAAAAACAGCCAAAAAATGCAACCCGTCGGTACCTGGACGGCGGCAAAGAAAGTCATGCCGCTGGTAGTTTCTCCGGACAAAAAGACACTCTATGCCGCGATTCGCAGCAAGCCCTATCGGGTGATGAGCTGGCATATTGAGCCAGACGGAAAACTGACTCCTGCCGGTGAAAGCCCACTTCAGGAAAGCATGGCCTATATCTCGCTGGATAAAACCGGCCGCTTTTTACTGTCAGCCTCCTATGGCGGAGACCTTTTCACCATAAACCGTATCAATGATCAGGGAAAGGTAGAGACTCCGCCAGTACAGATTGTCCATACCGGTAAACGTGCACACTGTATTCAGACTGACCCGACAAATCATTTTTTATATGTCTCACTGTTGGGCGCCGATCAGTTCCTGCAGTTTCATTTCGACCCACAGAGTGGCAAGGTTACTCCGGCCACCCCACCGGCCGTGAATATTCAGCATGAAGCCGCTATTGGTCCACGCCATTTTGTATTCGCCCCCCATACGTCTGCCGATGGTAACCGTTATATTTATCTGCTAACCGAAATGGCCGGCAATATCCAGAAATTGAAAATTAATAAAGACGGTACCGTCACCCCGGAAGAAGCTACACCTTCTATTGCCCCGGACATTGCGGCAACCATGCAGAAAGGTGAAGCCCGGCCACTGACTGGCGATTTTGATCTGCCAGCAACACCAAAACCCCGTATCTGGCAGGCCGATATTCATATCACCCCTGACGGTAAGTTCCTTTACTCCACCGAACGCACCAACAGCCTGCTGACCGCCTTTTCGGTCTCCGAAAAAGATGGCAGTCTGCACTTACTGCGTAGTATTAAAACCGAGAAGCTGCCACGCGGTTTTGCCATTGATAACAGTGGGCATTTCCTGATTGAAACCGGCCTGCAGTCCGACCATTTTTCACTCTACAGCATCAACCCGCAGAGTGGTGAGCTGTCACTGTTGTCCCGCTATCCTTCGGGAGCTGGCGCTAACTGGGTCGCTATGGTCGAACGTTAATGCCCACGACTGCACCAAAACTATTCTGACAGGAGTTAGCATGTTAAAAAATAAAGCGACTTTATTCAGCCTGATTGCTGTGATGCTGGCAGCCCCCTCAGCCAGTCAGGCAGCAGAAAAAGTTGTTCCGACGAACCTTGAACCATTACATCATGTGATTCTGGAAAACCAGTACGTCACGGTAATGCGGGTGATGATTCCCCCCGGAGTCTCTACCCTCTTCCATGAGCAGCACCTCGATTATGTGAATACTCATATTGATGGCAGTCCGGTGACTATCTCCTATCCGGATAAACCGGCGGTGAACACGGTGATGGCCAGCGGCAACGTGAAATTCGGTGCTCATCAGGGTAAATCTGAGACGGATAAAGTTACCAATACGGGACAGACCGTGAATCAACAGGTTGCTTTTGAAATCCGCCAGCATGGCCCACTGCACTTTCCTGAAGCACGGCGTCCTGATTTGCCGGTATTTCATGAAGTACTGGATAAACCCACGGTGAGAGGCTGGAAGGTTACCTTACAGCCCGGAGAAAGCACGACGACTTATCAGCAGAACGGGCCAGGAGTCAGGGTCTTTTTCACCGAAGGCCGTGTACTTATCAGCGAGCCAGATAAACCAAATCGTACCCGCCAGTTGTGGGTGCATAAGGGAGATGCGTTCCTCACCTCACCAGGTAAGGTAGAGATTATTGATGGTGGCGACACGCCCATGATCTTTAATGATTATGAGCTGCGCTGACAGCACAACAACTGCCGGTCCCGCGATGGCGGGGCCGGCAATTCATCAGGCGTTGTCCTGACGGGCGGCACTGGTTTGTCTGGCAAACGGCAATGCACATAAGCAGAACAGCACGGCAGACAGAATGGATACCACTGCGACAGAATACTGGGGTGCATGCAGATAACAGAAGGTACTGCAGATTATAGAAAAACCCCAGCCGGCAATCAGATAGCCCGGTGCATAACGCCCCTTTCCGGCAATCATCCAGCCAATAATCGCACCGCCAATTCCTGGCACAATAATCCCCAGTAAACTCAGCCAGTTCACCAGCCAGTTACTGATGCCTGCCAGTGCCAGCCCGGTGCCGACAATACCCAGTAGCACCACCAGATGACGGAAGCTCAAAGGGATCACCGAACTCCAGCCAGAAGCGGCATTGTACAGTCCATGAGTGGCCACTGAAGCACAGTTGATCACAAAGAATATTGCGGCAAATACACCAAAATACGGCCCCAATTGTGTCAGTAAGTGAGCAAAATCACCGTCCGTCGCTTCTCCGGTAGCAGCCACTAACCCGCCAAGTAACATCGGCAGGGTGTTTGCCACAGGAAACGCTGCCAGTGAGGCGATAACCGCCTGGGAAGGTGTTTTAGACCAGCGGGTAAAATCTGCCGTCAGGGTCCCGGAATCCACAAATACCGAAATGGCCATTGTGACACCAATGCCCAGCGCCAGGCTGTGGCCGGAAGACGGAGTAAAATCCACCACCTGCTGCCAGCTGTGATGGCGGAAATTCAGTACCACACTGATGATACCGGTAATAATAAACAGGCAGATTGATATAATACTTATTGGTTTCAGCATCTGCATACCTGCCATCGACAGCAGCGTAAATGCCACACCGACCACCCCCACTGACCAGCCCAATGGCAGACCCAGCAACGTATTCAACCCATGCCCCGCCAGCCCGGTCTGGACTGCAAACCAGCCGACAACCAGCCCGGAAAGAAATACCGCAATCAACTTCGCCCCTGCCGGACTGAAAATTTCCCGGCAACTCAGCGCAAAGGTTTTGCCCTGTCTGGCCGCAAGGGCGCTCAGACAGGCAACATACACGGCCAGTACAATATTACCGGTGATGATAGCCAGCATACCGCGGGTAAAGCCCAGACTGGTCACAATCTGCGCTCCGACAAAAGCGCCGACCATCACCATCGGGAAACCCGCCCAGACTACGGCGACGGAAAATAAACTTTTACGAGCGGAGTCGGGGACTGACTCGTGTTCGTATTCATTCAGTGCTTGAGACACGTTAAAAGCTACCTTACAAAATGAGGACCTGTAAGGGATGATGCAAAACCTGAGCCAGTTATCAGAGGCTGCCCGCAATGGACTGTTGCACAGGCATCGCGGGCACTGCACCAGAACGACGCACTATCAACAGGCAGTCTAAGGCTTCCAGGGGGTTAGCTGTGCATCAGACCAGGAGCCATAAGCAGCATTAGGTAGAACAATCCAGTCATCGGCAAAATGTGCTTCACTGTCGCGCACCAGCTGACGTTGCTGATCGGTGGTTTTTTTATTTTTAAACTGAGCAGCAAGGTCCGGCAGACTGTCACCGAATAACATAATAATGTGGTAATGCTGTCGGATGCTCTCGCGACGCACCTGTTTGGAAGCCGTATCCAGCAATACATTCTCTGCGGAGACCTGGGGCAAACCTAATGCACGCAGTGTTGCCAGTGTCTGTTGTTTATTGGCTTCAGAGCGGTCAGACACATAGAAAATATGCACTTTTTTATCGCTTACGGTTTGCAGAAACGCTTTGGCTCCCGGGATTAACCCCGGATGACCCGCCTTTTCCCAGGCATCCCAGGTATCCCATTGCGTGTAGTCATGGCAGTTTTCCATATCCCGGACCAGCAAAGGTGAGTTATCCAGTACGGTTTCATCAAGATCCATTACTACTGCTGCCTTTTCCGGCGATGCTAAGTGTGCCACCTTCTGCAAAAAGTCCTGACGGGCAAATTTATAGGTCTGTAACTGCAGAGCCATAATTTCTGCCGATTTTTGCTGGTAACGTAATGCCATTTCATAGGCTTTGGGTGCACAAATTCCGGGTGCATCGGCCGCATAAGCAGTGATACTGATGACCGGAAGTATCAGTAACGGCAGAGTTTTTAACAGGTTTTTCATCGGGTTCGCTCGCAGATTAGTCTGACAGGCATACTATGGAGCGAACATGACAGACATATGATAATGATGAGCGAGGGAAATCAGCTCTGAGAGCGAGACAGAATCACCAGGGTGGCTAAGTACATGACTGACAGTCGTCACAAAAATATCCGGCCATCCTTTGCTGATGGCCGGACATCATCAGAAAACTTCGTCTAACAAAGTAAACATCGCAGAAAAGGCACGGGCACTGACATCGGCATTATATTCCGCCACACCTTTCACATTGGCATGCACATCGGTGAAGGAGTGTACTGCGCCGGTGTAGCTGTGAAGTTTCCAGTCTACCTTTGCAGTGGTCATCTCACGGGCAAACTCAGGGAGTTGCTCACGAACCACCAGCGGATCCTCTGCACCATCCAGAACCAGGACGGAACCTTTAATATCTTTAGCGTCATAGCGACCACAGGTATCCAGCCCTCCGTGGAAAGAAACGGCCGCTTTGATGGCTGCGCCACTACGGGCATATTCCAGAGCACAATGGCCACCAAAACAGAAACCGATAGCAGCCACTTTATCAGCAACAACCGGAGCATCAGTCTGAGCAGTTAATGCCTGAACTGCAACAGCCATACGTCCGGCTTCTTCCGGAGTATTTTTTACGGTCATCATGATTGAGCCGGCTTCCTCAGCAGATGACGGACGAATCCCTTTACCGTAAAGGTCAGCCACCAGCACCACATAACCCTGAGCAACCGTCTTTTCCGCCAGTTCAACGGCCGCATCGGTCACACCCATCCAGTTAGGCGCCATAACAACCCCTGGCACCGGTTTTTTCAGGCTGGCATCGAACACCAGTACTCCTTCCAGTTCAGTACTGCCGGAATGGTAGGTGATTTTTTTCGATTGGAACTGGCCCATAAATTCTCCTGACTCTGTTTAGATGAAATTGAAAAAATAAAAATCCGGCCCCGCTAACCGCAGACGAAGATATTATTCATTGTTTAAGCTGATAGCTGCCAGCATAGAGTGACTTTACTCAGCTTCAATAGCTTTTTAGTCACAGGGCACTTACTGCCATGTCAGATTTTGTTTCTGTATATTTTTTATTCTCATATCCGGTTTTAAGCATTTCATAAAAAGAAAAATCGCCAGATGGTTGAAAAACACTCATTAACTGAAGCGAGTCAGTTCATAAAACTACCAATTCATCATTCAACTCTGTGATGTTATTTGATTTTAATTAACATGCTGTTACTTTTTAGCGTGTAGTTGACTGAGACTATAAAAATAAACGCTATCTTCTCTGACTGGGATCATTATGAAAAAATCGCTGTTCCGCAGCCTTTACATCCAGGTACTTATTGCCATCGCAATCGGGGTATTTCTTGGACACTTCTACCCTGAGATTGGAACTCAGATGAAACCGTTAGGTGACGGTTTTATCAAACTGATAAAAATGGTTATTGCTCCGGTGATTTTCTGCACAGTGGTGACAGGGATTGCCGGTATGGAAAGCATGAAAGCGGTAGGACGCACCGGTGCCATTGCCCTGCTGTATTTTGAGATTGTCAGTACTCTTGCCCTGATTATTGGGCTGATTGTGGTGAATATCGCGCAGCCCGGCGCAGGGATGAACATTGACCCGGCCAGTCTGGATGCGTCCGCCATTACCACTTACGCGAACCAGGCGAAACAACAGGGAATTGTGTCTTTCATTATGGACATTATCCCGAACAGTGTGATTGGTGCCTTTGCCAGCGGCAATATTCTGCAGGTACTGATGTTCGCTATCCTGTTTGGCTTTGCACTACATCGACTGGGCAATACCGGCACGCTGATTTTCAACGTGATCGAAAATTTCTCACAGGTCATCTTTGGCATCATCAATATGATCATGCGACTGGCGCCCCTCGGCGCCTTCGGTGCCATGGCCTTTACTATCGGTAAATACGGCGTCGGCTCACTGGTACAACTCGGTCAGCTCATCGTCTGTTTCTATATCACCTGTGTGTTATTTGTGGTGATTGTTCTCGGTGTGGTCTCCCGTTACATCGGCTTCAACATTTTCAAATTTATTGGCTACATCAAAGAGGAATTGCTGATTGTTCTCGGAACCTCCTCCTCTGAATCCGTATTGCCGCGGATGCTGAAAAAAATGGAAGATGTCGGCTGTAAAAAATCGGTAGTCGGGCTGGTCATCCCCACCGGCTATTCCTTTAACCTGGACGGGACCTCGATTTATCTGACGATGGCGGCGGTATTTATTGCCCAGGCGACCAACAGCCATATGGATATTTGGCATCAGGTGACTCTGCTGGTGGTGCTGCTGCTCTCTTCAAAAGGGGCTGCGGGTGTGACAGGCAGTGGATTTATCGTCCTGGCGGCCACCCTGTCGGCGGTCGGTACGCTGCCGGTCACCGGGCTGGCGTTAATCCTGGGTATTGACCGCTTTATGTCAGAAGCCCGTGCCCTGACTAACCTGGTCGGAAACGGTGTCGCTACCCTGTTTGTCGCCAAACGGGTGGGTGAACTTGATGAGCAACAGATGAAAAAGGTGCTGGGCGGGAAATAACCGCCATTCCCCGGTTAACCGCCAGCGGAAGGCGGAAAACCGGGGGACAACCCTGTTATTAACCTGCAGACGGCCCTCAGGTCGTCTGCCGGCAAGTTCCCCGACAAAATACACTCCGTAACAACCCTGCACCCCGCAATACAGTTTCTGATGGTATATTTTGTGGCTTAACCCCTTGTTCTGGCTAACAAGCCTGAATGGCAGTGACCCATGAAATAACCGGCAGGCAAACAATACCCATGAAAATTGCGACCAGACTCATTTACCTCCTTACTCTGTTAATCACGCTTGGGCACCAGGTACAGGCCGATACAGTCACGGATGTGCTGGGCAGGAAAGTTAATCTGCCACAGGTGCCGCATCATGTGATGCTGGCAGATGCCCGTGCAATTGAAGCGATGAGCATTGTGTTTAACGGCGATCCTTCAGCCAGTATTGCGGCATGGGATAACTCCCTGCAAAAGAAATCACCGGATATCATGGCCGCATTTGCCGGAAACTTTCCGGCACTAAAAAAAATTCCGACCTTCTCTAATCCCTATACCACCACCTTTGATGCTGAAAATGCCGTCGCCATGCATGCCGATCTGGTGATTTTCGATATAGGTCTGCTGGAGAAGCTGAAAGATGAAGGGGTTCTTAGCCGGCTGGATAACCTTCATATCCCGTATATTTTTATCGATTTTCGGCAAAAACCACTGCAAAACAGTGCACGAAGTATCGAATTACTGGGACAGGTTTTTCATCAGCAAGCCAATACCCGCCAGTTTCTGAATTTTTACCGACAACGGGCCGTCCTGATAAGCCAGCGGGTTGCCACTCTCAGCCCGCAACAAATTCCTACGGTGTTTATTGAGCGCAGTGCCGGAATTCAGGGTGATTTTTGTTGCAGCACCTTTGGCCAGGGAAGCCTGGGAGAATTTGTTCAGGCGGCCGGGGGCAATAATCTGGGCGGAGCATTGTTTAGCGGTATGGGGGGAGATGTTAGTCTGGAAAAAATTATCACCCTGAATCCTGATTATTACCTGCTGACAGGTGCTGACTGGAAGAACGACCGTAAGGCATCGGCCTCTGTACCTCTCGGTTATCTGCAGGATCCTGTTCTGGCACATAAAAAGCTGGCAGCCCTGATGAATCGTACTGGCTTCAACGTTCTTCAGGCGGTACAAAAACATCAGGTCATGGCTCTCTATCACCAGTTCTATGATCTGCCTTCCAATATCATTGCGGTGGAAGAAATTGCTAAGTTCCTGCATCCGCAATTGTTCAAAGATATTGACCCGGATGCTGACCTGGCCTATGTCCATCAACATTTTATGGGATTAAAAACATCCGGAATATTCTGGATCACTCAGTGATGAACCGGCGAGAATGCGGAGGCTGGTAAACCCGGACCGGAAGCTCCGGAAACCGGAATTGCGATAAACAGAGGTGAATACGGACATTCTGGCCGGCAGCAGTTCCGCTGCCGGCAGCCCCGAATCACCAGGCTTTTATGATATCGCCTTTATAGATTTGATTTGCTTTATCAAGCACTTCCTGCGACTGGAAGGCTTGTTTCAGTTCCTGAAGCTTTTTCTCTCCGGCATTGTCTTTACGGGCAACCAACACGTTCAGATACGGAGAGGCTTTACCTTCCATAAATAATCCGTCTTTAGAAGCAGATAACCCGGCCTGAGAGGCAAAATTATTATTGATGACCGACAGGTAAACTTTAGGATCATCCAGGATCCGTGTCAGCTGTGGAGTATCCACCAGCACGAAGTTCAGCTTCTTCGGATTCGCCGTAATATCCAGTACCGTGGGCAGCAGACCGGCCTCAGGTTTCACCTTAATCAGGCCCTGAGACTGCAACAGCAGCAGGCTACGGCCAAGTGTCGTCGCTTCATTGGAGATAGTGACCGTCGCGCCGTCCGGTAACTCCTGAATATTTTTAATTTTCGAGGAATACGCAGCAATCGGGAAGATAAAGGTATTGCCAAGGATTACAAACGGATAACCCCGCTCTTTCTCCTGCATTTCCAGATAAGGCACACTCTGGAAGGCATTGGCATCAACATCTTTATTCAGCAGTGCCTCATTCGGTTGCACATAGTCATTAAACGTAATGACATTCACATCCAGATGATATTTGTCTTTCGCGACCTGCTTCACCGTATCCCAAATCTGCTGATCCGGGCCAGCATTAATCGCGACCTTAACACTGTTCTGGTCGTCCTGCTTACAGGCACTGAGTAATAAGGCTGACGCAATAAGAGCCGAAGACAGTAGTATTTTTTTCACAGCAAACTCTCCCTGAGTTAATTTCCCGAGACTATAACGGAAGTCTGGACGTCTGTACATCCTAGAATGAAGAATCTGCAACCTTGCCAGCACAGGCCCCTGTCAGAGACCTGTGCTGGCCAGTCTTTATATTTTCCAGCGTCGTACCGTCAGTTTTTCGATGCCGGAAAATATCACCGCTTCGACCAGCAGACCGATAATCACTACCGTCAGTAATCCGGCAAATACATGATCGGTATAGAGTTCATTCCGGTTCTGGAAAATATACCATCCCAGACCGCCACTGCCGCTGGAGGCCCCGAATACCAGTTCAGCAGCAATCAGTGTTCTCCAGGCAAACGCCCAGCCAATCTTGAGTCCGGCCAGAATCGAGGGTAAGGCTGCCGGCATCAGGATATGCACCACATAGCGTGGCCCCGACAGACCGTAATTTTTCCCTGTCATGCGTAGCGTCTCAGAAACACTGTTGAATCCTGAACTGGTGTTCAGGGCAATCGGCCACAGCACGGAGTGAACTATCACAAAAATAAGGCTGCCGCTGCCAAGCCCAAACCAGAGGAGTGCCAGAGGTAACAAAGCAATGGCCGGCAGCGGATTAAACATTGCAGTCAGTGTGTTGAGCAGATCCCGGCCAATCCGACTGCTGACTGCCAGCGCACTAAACACCAGTGATAAAACCGCGCCAATCAGATACCCTTTAATCAATAAACTCAGTGAGTTATATATTTTCCCGGGTAATTCTCCGCTCAGCATATCTTCGGTGAAAGCCCGCAGAGTATCGATAACCCCCGGGAACATCAGGCTGTTATTCTGCCAGCGGGCGATCAGCTCCCAGACCACCAGCAGAATCAGAACCAGCACTGATTTCCTGATCCAGGCCTGATTCCACAACCGCCGACCTGTCGGTAAGGGAGTTTCAGTCTGCAACGCGCCGGGAACTGTAACCTCACGCAGATAGCCGGGTCGAAGATAAGGCTGTGGCGCCATAATGACTCTCCTTGTTGGATGGTGTGACCGGAGAGGGTTCCGGAAACAACAGTTGGTGAATTTCCCTGGCGGCCTGTCGAAACTCTTCGTTACCGTAATTGTGCCGGGTAAACTGATGGCAGTTACGTTCGGCACGAACCTGCCCCGGATGAGCTGAAAGAATCAAAATCCGGCTGCCAATCAGCAAGGCTTCATCAATGGAATGGGTGACAAATACCAGTGTTGACCCCACTTCTTCCCAGAGTTCCAGCAATTCGTCCTGCATTTGTCGCCGGGTCAGTGCATCCAGGGAGGCAAAAGGTTCATCCATCAACAACACCCCGGGTTTCATGGCCATCGCCCTGGCAATAGCCACCCGTTGTTTCATTCCCCCGGAGAGCATATGCGGATAGACATCGGCAAAGCGCGACAGCCCGACTTTATTCAGGTAGTAGCTCGCTATTTCCCTCGCCTGCTTTTTGTCATAGCGCCCCGTTACCCGTAGCGGAAAAATAATGTTATTGATCACGGTCTTCCACGGAGCCAGTTGATCAAACTCCTGGAAAACCGTCATCCGGTCAGGACCAGGAGCGGTAACCCGCTGACCTTGCAGCAGGATTTCTCCGCTGGCCGGCTGAATAAATCCGCCAATCGCTTTTAACAGGCTGGATTTACCACACCCGGATGGACCGAGTAAAACAAACCGGTCAGCAGCATAAACATCAAAGCTCACTTCATGCACCGCGCGTACCCGGTGCTGAGGAGTCTGGTATTCGAGGCTGATATTATTCAGCGATAAAAGTGGCGCTGGTGGTTGCGTCGCGGGCTGAGTCATTACTGTCATATCCTGTTCAGAACGGGGCGTCACCTTCGATGGTGGTTCGGTACAACTGACGGGGGCATTCTGCCGGGCATCCGGTAGCAAGATGAATCAACGACCGGTTGTCCCAGAACAGCAGGTCTCCCGGTTGCCAGCGGTGGGTATAGACATTTTCCTCACGAATACTGTGATCATACAGCGCCTGCAGAAGCTGGCTGCTTTCCTGTTCCGGCAGGCCTTCAATGTGTGTGGTGAAGCCTTCACTGACAAACAGCGCTTTATTACCGGTTTCAGGGTGAGTTCTGACAACAGGATGGCTGACAGCTTTCACTTCACTGAGCTGTTTTTCTGTCAGCGTCGGACGCCACTGGGTGCCAAACTTCGGTTTACTGTAGGTTGCGGTATAGGAGTGAACGGCACGCTTACCTTCAATCGCCTGTCGCAGATCCAACGGTAAGGTTTCCCAGGCCTTATGCATATTAGCAAAACGGGTATCCCCACCAATCTCCGGCAGAATTTTGGCATACAACATTGACCCGAGGCTTGGAACCTCTTTATACGACAGGTCTGAATGCCAGTATTTCCCGGCATCTCCCAGTCCGACCGGCTGACCATCGCGAATAATATTCGACACAATCAGAATTTCCGGATGCCCTTCCAGCAGAAACTGTTTCAGCACATGAATCTGCAAAGGCCCGAAACGACGGCTGAATGCAATCTGCTGTTCCGGGGTCAGGGTCTGTTGACGGAATACCAGGACATGATACTGGAGATGTGCCTGATGAATGCGCCGGAAATCGGCGCTGTTCAGTGGCTGACGCAGATCCAGTCCGATAATTTCGGCCCCGGCGCCCGCCAGAGGGCGAATCTCAAACTGCTGAGAATGTTCTGCGGGTGTAACTATTTCGGTTAATTCGCTCATAAGATTACTCTCTTAGCCAGCCATCAGCTGCCGGGGTTGACCCAGGCTTCCGGGAAGAAATAGTCTTTCCAGCTGGCAGCGTGGTGTTTCAATACACCGAGCTGATATAACTTGTCGGCATAGACGTAGGTTCGTTCCGGAGAAACGGTGAAATGATTTTCCGGGTCATTAATGATTTTTTCGATTAATGATAACGGCAGGTGTGACTTCTCCTGGCGGACATAAATTTTCGCCGCATCCTCTTTATGTTTTTCAACATAATCCGCCGCCTGCGCTAATGCGTTATAAAATGCCTGATAGGTTTTGGGATTTTCGTCATGGAATTTTTGTGTGGTATACAGTGCATTAAATGATCCCGGCCCACCCAGCACATCATAAGAGCTGAGTATTTTATGAATCGACGGATGTTCTAATTCCTGATACTGGAATGGTGGGCTGGAGAAATGCGCCGTGACCTCTGATTTACCGGAAATTAATGCTACCGTGGCATCAGGGTGCGGCAAACTGACGGTAATATTATCGAACTTTTTATATTCACTGTTTCCGTAAACCTCGGCGGTCGCTATCTGTAATGTCCGGGACTGAAAACCGACCCCGGCCGCCGGCGCAGCAATCCGGTCTTTATCTGTCAGGTCTTTAATACTTTTGACAGCCGGATTGTTACTCAACAGGTAACCCGGCATGGATCCGAGCGAGGCAATGGCTTTTACATCCTGATGCCCGTAAGTCCGGTCCCACACAGTCAGCATCGCCGGGACGCCTGCCGCAGCCACATCCAGTGCTCCGGTGAGTACTCCTTCATTCATGGCGGTGGCACCGGATAAGGTTCGCCATTCGACTTTAATATCGAGACCTTCTTTTTTGCCCTGCTGCTCAATCAGATGCTGGTCCCGCACCACATCCAGCAATAAATAGCCAATACCAAATTGCTGGGCAATGCTGATGGTTCCCTCAGCACTCGCCGTCACCGGCACCGTCAGTGCGCCTGCCAGTAACCCGGCAATGACTACCGACACGGTTTTCTTTTTCATTACAGCCTCAGAGAATTCATTATTAATGAGTTCATACTGAAGCCTGTATTTTTAAAGATGAAATTATTTATCCGGCAAAAGTATAGCTGATAATCAGATATGCTTTTTTGTGTTTATCTTCAGAACAATAATCGCTAGCTGCGTGGATAAATTAGCAGTCACGGGTCGGTCACTGCTTCGGCCCATGTCGTTGTTAGCTGGCCGGGGGAACAATATCCCCCTTCACCCGCAGCGCGACAAATAATGCCGCTATTAGTAAAACGCACCCGGCACTGGCAAAGACGCCGGTAATACCACTATGGCTGAACATCAGTCCGCCAGCGGCTGCGCCGGCGGCAATTGAGGACTGAACGGCCGCCACCACCATCCCACCAGCACTTTCTGCCTGGTCCGGGATTGAACGGGCAATCCAGTTGGACCAGGCAACAGGGATAGCACCAAAGGCCATACCCCAGAGAGCAACCAGCAGGACCTGACCTGGCAACGTCGCGGGCAACAGCACCAATGCCAGTGCGCTCAATCCGACTACTGCCGGCATCATCACCAGCGTTCCCAGCGGCATTTTTGACAGTAAATAACCGGCCAGTACCGTGCCTGCAAAATTAGCCACCCCGAATCCCAGCAGAACCAATGCCAGGCCGTCCTCTCCCATAGCCGTAGTCGACTCCAGCATCGGCCGGATATAGGTAAACAATGCAAAGTGTCCGCCATGGATCAAAATACATCCCAGTAACCCGGCCCCAATCCCCGGGCGCGTGGCAACGCTGAAGATCATGCCCAGTGTCACACCCTGCCTGGGTGCCATCCGCGGCAAAGTAAAAAACTGAAACAGGAAGGTGATCATCCCGATAATTGCAGCCGCGACAAAAGTACTGCGCCAGCCAACAACCCCTCCCAGATAGCTGCCAAGAGGGACGGCCACCACAGTACCGACCGAAATACCGCTGAAAATTATCGATAATGCCCGCGGCAACAATTCATCCGGCACCAGCCGCATGGCCACCGCGGCCACCATGCTCCAGAATCCGCCAATCGCAATCCCCAGTAATACCCGCATCAGCAATAACACTGTCAGATTCGGTGATAAAGCCACCAGCAGATTAGAAGCGATCATCAGTAAGGTAAAACCCAGTAGCACCGTACGTCGGTCCATATTACGTGTCAGCCCTGGTACCAACAGGCCGGAAAACAGTGCCACGATGGCGGTGACGGTCACGGACTGGCCCGCTAACGCTTCACTCACCCCCAGGCTGTCAGCCATGGGTGATAACAGACTGGCAGGCAGGTATTCCGCCGTCAGTAAACCAAATACACCGACAGCCAGTGAAAATACCGCCAACCAGGCCGCAGAAACGCCAGCGTCATCCTGAGATGGCAGGCTACATTGCTCAGTACAATGGCTCATTAATTTCCTCCGATAATGTTAATCACCTGATTCTGGAGATAAACACCAGGAGGGTCTATGATAGTAAGTCTGTTATTTTTGACTAAAACTCCTGAAAATGAGCAAAGCAGCCCTTTCTGAATTACCTTCTGATCTGATAAGCGAACTGCTGACAGGAATGCGGTTGCGTGGCGTGAAGTATCGACAAATTAAAGCCGGTAGCCGGTTTGGTTTTAATTTCCCGGCAAGGCCCGGTTATGCCTGTTTCCATTTTATTGCCTCCGGCAGTGCTCTGTTACGTAAAGCAGATGGTACGATTCAAACGCTACCGGCGGGTTATGCGGTATTTATGCCACATGCCCCCCACCATCAGTTGCTGTCTGATTCCGATGCTGCAATACAGGATATTGATACCTCTGAAACTATCCCGTTGGGTGATTCGGTGAGTGCTATTAATACCTGCTGTAAAATCACCAACCCTGAAAAAACAATTATTTTTCATGGCTGCATGGCCTTTGACGCTGGCGGGATGCAGGGTCTTATCAGGTTAATGCCGGATGAGTTGCTGGCAGATACACTCAGTGACCGTTATCCGGGCTTACTGCCAATCCTTTCGTCAATGAAACGGGAAGTCTGTTCAGGCCGAATTGGCTACCCCGGAATTATGGCCAGGCTTGCTGAAGTGGTGGCCGCCATGCTGATACGGGGTTGGGTAGAATGTGGCTGTGGTAATGGAAGTGGTCTGGTGGCTGCACTTAACGATCCCCGGCTGGCGCAAGCATTACTGGCTTTGCACCGCAACCCCGGAAAGGAGTGGACCGTGGCGGAACTGGCCGCCGAGTGCCACAGTTCCCGATCGGTATTTGCCGGACGTTTTCGCCAGACTATCGGCATATCACCACTACGTTATGCCGCTGAGTTACGTATGCAGCTCGCCAGCCAGTGGCTGAATTTTGAACGTCTGCCGATAGAAACCGTGGCTCAGCGGCTGGGCTATACCTCCCAGGCCGCCTTTAGCCGGGCTTTTAAACGGATCACCGGTCTGCCGCCGGGAGCCAGCCGCAAGGCCAGGAATCATCAGTAAACATCACGCAGGTAGCGTTTCTGCCGGGTCAGCGCCGACAGCCACTGTTCAGCTTCGCCGGCACTCATCCGGCCATGGTCACGGATGATCTGCAGTAACGCCTGATGGACATCTTTCGCCATTCTGCTGGCATCGCCACACACACAGACGGTTGCGCCTTTCGTCAGCCATTGCCAGAGAATACTGCCTTGTTCCAGCATCCGGTGCTGGACGTAAATTTTATCTGGTTGATCACGGGAGAAAGCCGTATCCAGCCGGTGCAGTACTCCGTCACGACGGAAGTCTTCCAGCTCCTGACGATAATAAAAATCACCGTCAGCATGCTGTTCACCAAAGAACAACCAGTTATGACCCCGGGCGCCACTGGCCTGGCGCTGTTGCAGGAAAGCACGGAAAGGGGCAATTCCTGTACCGGGACCAATCATAATCAGTGGTAATGTATCGTCCTTCGGTATCCGGAAACTGACCTGAGGTTTTACAAATACCTGAATACTGTCACCGACAGCGCTGTCGGCCAGAAATGACGAACAGACACCATCCCGCATCCCGTGAATACCCTCACGTATCACCGATACTGTCAGATGTATTTCGTCCGGAGTCAGCAACGGACTGGACGAAACAGAATATAGCCGTGGTCGCATTGGTCGCAGATAGCGGATAAATTCATCGGCCCGAACTCTGGCAGGGAATGCTTCCAGCAGATCCACCACCCGCTGCTGCTGTTGCCAGCCGGTAAAATCACCTGCCAGCACCTTCTGTAGTGGAGGAGGGAATTCACCGCTGACAGAATGGTTGCCGAGGTATTCTGCCAGCTCACGGCTCACCACCGATAAATCCAGGTAATCCGTCAACGCATCCTTCAGACTGACCGTCTGCCCGGAACTGACCGTCACCGGCTGCTGTGGATCAAGCTGCAGAGCATTAAGTACGGAGTCTACGCACTGCGGTTTATTTTGTGGCCAGACCCCCAGGGCATCTCCGGCCTGATAACTGAGCTCAGTCCCCTTTACTGACAATATTATCTGGCGGGTCTCCTTCTGTGATCCCTCCTGGTTCAGTCGCTGACAGGACAACAGCGTGGCGCGGTAAGGCTTGTCACGATGGTACTTTGCAGGAGCTGCGGGCTCAGTCTCTTGCCGGATAACCTGCGTGGGTTTAGCCATGATATTTACCGGAGCAGAACTGCTGCGTAGCAGCCCGGTCATATTTTCCAGCCATAACCTGGCCGGTTGTAGATCCTCCGCTTCGCATTCGGCCCTGGGAGAAAGCCGTGTCGCTCCCAGTTCACTCAGCCGGGTATCGAGACGCCGGCCAAAGCCACAATACTGGTCATAGCTGCTGTCACCGAACGCCAGTACCGAAAAACTGACCGATGAGAGCGACGGAGCAGACTCTGCCGTCAGCATTTGCCAGAAACTGAGACCGTTATCCGGCGGATCGCCATCACCAAAAGTACTGACCACCAGTAAAATTTTCCCGGCGCTGGCCAGTTCTGCCGCCCCGTGGTCGGAGATACAGCCGGATTGGGCGGTTATCCCCGCCTGTTCCAGCTGGCTGACACATTCGGCGGCAAAAGATTCTGCATTACCGGTGGTTGAGCTCCACAACACCCATACCGGAGCCGCAGTTTCGGCAGCAAAGCTGATGGCCGGCTGCCCGTCCGCGAGCGTGGACGGTATGCCAGCTGCCAGCGGAGTACGGGCATACAATCCCGCCAGCAGCCCGTCGACCCACAGGCGCATATCATTCCCCAGCGGTGCGGTAGCTGGTAACACAGGAACACCGCCGCAGTTATCGGGAGGGCTTAAACGCAAACCCGCCAGATATCCTTGCAGATAACGCTGTTCTTCCGCGTTAAGCATTTCAGACAGGCTGGCCCCCGGGACCAGCTGCCCGGCGAACAGGTCTGCTGCTGTGGTGGCAGGGTTTTCTGTCATTACGGCCTCCGCAACGGGCTGAGCGTTGATAAGCTCAGCATCCGCAATTTTTGGGGTTACTATCGGGGTCAGAGAAACCGCACAATATTTCAGCGCCGGTTGTAGCGACTGCGGATCAACCGCGTCGCTGGTCAGTGAATTGACCGACAGGTTCTCACCGAACACGTCATTCCAGTGAAATGGCGCAAAACAGTGGCCAGGTAACACCCTGTTGCTGATTTGCGCCGGCAGGATCGCCTTCCCGCGCCGGGAACGCAGTTCAACCGGTTGTTCCGGTTGAATTTTCAACCGTTGAGCGTCCTCAGGATGAATCTCAACAAATGGGTTCGGGTTTAACTGGTTCAGCTCGGCAATATGGCCGGTTTTGGTCATGGTATGCCACTGGTGTTGCAGACGACCGGTATTCATCACAAACGGGGAGTCATCATCCGGCGGATCTGCCGGAGATAGCGGCAGGCAACAATGGAATTGCGCCCGACCACTGGCGGTTGGGAAAATAATGACCGGAGCACTGGCGGGTTTATCCGTGAAAATTATCTCCTGTGACAGATAGCGTATCGGATGGCGCGATTGCTGATCGTCCGGCGGGCTGGGCCACTGTACCGGAGAATCGTACAGCCGCGGGTAGCTGATACCTCGCAGGTCGTAGCCGGTCTGCGGATTATGAAATTGCTGAATTTCGCGAAATACTTCACTGGCATAACGATAACTAAAATCCTGACGAAAACCCATTTCACAGGCCACACTGGCAATAATCTGCCAGTCAGCCATTGCATCACCAGGCGGGTTAACGGCTTGCTTCATCAGGGTCACATTACGTTCGGAATTTATCATTATCCCTTCGGCCTCTGCCCATAAGGCGCCTGGTAACAGAATGTCGGCATAACGGTTAGTTTCGGTATCGAGAAAAGCATCCTGAGTGATAACCAGCTCCGCCTGCTGCAGCCCCCGGATAACCTGTTGCCGGTTCGCCATACTGGCGACAGGATTAGTGCAGATGATCCAGCAGGCTTTGATGGTGCCTGCCTCCATCTGTTGAAACATATCAACAGTGCCGTGGCCGCCATGATCCGGTAAAGTGCCGGAGGGCAGTCCCCAGAGATTCTCGGTGAAACGGCGATCCTCTTCCGACAGCAAAGAACGCTGCCCGGGAAGCCCCGGTCCCATATAGCCCATCTCCCTGCCCCCCATCGCATTGGGCTGGCCGGTCAGAGAAAAAGGGCCGCAACCGGGCTTGCATATCGTTCCGGTGGCCAGATGCAGATTACACAGCGCACTGGTGTTAAGCGTCCCCTGAATACTCTGGTTAAGCCCCATAGTCCAGCAGCTCATCCAGGCGGGAGACTCCCCTATCCATTCAGCGGCACGACGGATATCCTGCTCTGCCAGACCGGTAGCCTCCGCCACCTTATCGAGGGTGTAGTCCGCCAGAAATTCCGGCATCTGTTCCCAGCCCCGGGTATAACGGGCAATAAAATCGTTGTCGGTTTTTCCCTGACTGACCAGCAATTGCAGCAGCCCGTTCATCAGCATCAGGTCACTGCCAGATTTCACCTGTAAAAACAGGCTGGCTTTCTCCGCAGTAGCTGTACGTCTCGTATCCACCACAATCAGTCTGGCACCGGCATTTACCCGGGCCATCATGCGCAGAAACAGAATCGGATGGCAGTCGGCCATATTGGCCCCAATCACCAGGAACAAATCTGCATGCTCAAAGTCTTCGTAGGAACCTGGAGGTCCGTCAGCACCCAGCGACTGCCTGTAACCGCTGCCGGCACTGGCCATACATAGCCGGGAGTTAGATTCGATATTCGGGGTGGCAATAAACCCTTTTGCCAGTTTGTTGGCCAAATATTGAGCCTCCAGCGACATCTGCCCGGAGACATACAGTGCCACGGCCTCCGGTCCATGCTGCTGAATAATGGCCTTCAGGCGGTTCGCGGTTTCCCGGATTGCGGCCGTCATCTCCGCCTGCACCGGGTCCAGGTGACGCTGTTTACGCAGGAAAGCCCGGTCCAGACGGCCAGGAGCCGTAATGGCTTTGGCGCAGGTCAGTCCTTTGGTACACAATTTGCCACGATTGGCAGGGTGCTGTTTATCGCCGGTCACTTTGACCACCCGGTTGTCTGCCACCTGCATTACAATGCCGCAACCGACCCCGCAATAAGGACAAACGCTGTTAACCTGCTGTGTCTGTTCCGCCATCAATATCTCTCCCCGTGATGCTCAGGCTGCGACGTACTTAACCACCGCACCACTCTGCTCAGGCATCGCCACCCGTAAGGCCGGCATCCGGCAATAATTCACGACCTCACCGACAATCAGCAAACCTGGAGATTGTGGCTGATAACGTGCCAGCAACTCCGGCAATGTGTTGAGAGTAGCAATCAGCAACCGTTGCTCCGGACGGGTCCCGTTTTCGATGATTGCCAGCGGGGTCTCCCCCGCTAACCCTAGTCCGGTCAGCCGCTGGCACAGCCGGGAGCTGTGACTCAGTCCCATGTAAAACACCAGCGTTTGTCCCCCCGTGGCCAGCGACACATCGTCACACAACTCTTCCCCCGAACGGGTATGGGCGGTGATAAAACGCAGTGACTGGGCACAATCCCGATGGGTTAACGGCAATCCGGCGGCGGCGGCACACCCGATCGCGGCAGTAATCCCCGGCACGATATGACAGGCAATACCGGCCTGTTGCAGCGACTCCATCTCTTCGCCGCCCCGGCCAAACACAAAAGGATCTCCGCCTTTCAGCCGCACTACCCGTTGGCCGGCCTGTGCCAGCTCCCCCAATAACTGATTGATTTGTGACTGATTCAGCCGGTGATCACCCCGGGATTTACCGACATCAATGCACAAGGCCTGCTCAGGGACCAGAGCCATAATCTGTTCTGAGACCAGGCGGTCATAGACCACCACATCGGCCTGCTGAATCACCCGCAGTGCTTTCAGGGTCAGTAGCTCAACATCGCCCGGCCCTGCTCCGACCAGCCAGACTTCACCCGCAGTCACCGGCTGACGCAGGTCGGCCACAGAAAAGAGTTGCTTAAGAATATTCATCGGTTATCTCCGCTTCAGGGGGCTCAGGACGCCACCGCAATAATTTGCGGGTCAGAGACAGGCAACGGCTGACGGTTCACCCGAATAGCACCGTTCTCCAGTCTGACCGGCCAGCAACGTACTCTGACTGAGGCATCATCCGGACTAATGCCATCAGACAGCCGCAGGCGTTTTTTGTAGAGCGGAGAGATGACCAGTGGTTCTCCGGCTTCATCCCCCACCAGCCCACGGGCCAGTACATTGGCGCCTGTACCCGGCTCCTGATTATCGAGGGCGTAAACCGCAGGCTGATCCCCCCCCAGACGGAACAGGGCGATTTGCCGGGAGCCTAACCGGGCGGCAATACCGGTATTCACCGGGATATCTTCCAGTTGCCCGACGGTCACCCATTCGTCGCTGACATCCGGAACCTCCGCCAGGGGGATTTTTTCTTCTGCCAGCGCCGGACGAATCTGTCCGCGCTCCGGAACCATCACCACTGCCTCATCCGGCTGATCACTGTTGATAAAGGCCCGGAATAATTTCAGGTGCTGAGGGTGACTGAGGGTGGTTTTCCACTCACACTGATACGTTGCCACGATATGCTGCATCTCACTGTCCAGTGAGGTCCCCAGCCCAAGACTGTCTTCCAGGATCACCGATTTCAGGTAACCTATTCCCCCCTCCAGGTTATCCAGCCAGTTACTGGTTCGCTGTAAACGATCCGCAGTACGCACATAAAACATCAGCACCCTGTCGATCGTTCTGATCAGCGTTTCGGTATCCAGATCGGCAGCAAACAGATCCGCGTGGCGGGGTTTCATACCGCCGTTACCGCAGACATACAGATTCCAGCCTTTATCGGTGGCAATCACACCAATGTCTTTACCCTGGGCTTCGGCACACTCACGGGTACAACCAGAGACCGCCATTTTGATTTTATGCGGCGAACGCAGCCCCTTATAACGTTCCTCCAGACGGATGGCTAAGGCGGTGGAATCCTGTACCCCGTAGCGGCACCAGGTAGAACCCACACAGGACTTGACGGTACGCAGTGATTTTCCGTAGGCATGACCGGTTTCAAAGCCCGCCGCCAGTAATTCACTCCAGATATCTGGTAACTGTTCAAGCCGGGCGCCGAATAAATCTACCCGTTGTCCGCCGGTGATTTTGGTATACAGGTTGTAGCGTTCAGCCACCTGTCCCAGGGTGATCAGGCCCTGTGGGGTGATTTCACCGGCAGGGATACGAGGTACCACCGAATAGGTCCCGTCTTTCTGAATATTGCCAAAGAAACGATCATTGGTATCCTGCAAAGAGATATGCTCCGGTTCCAGCAGATAGTCATTCCAGCAGGAGGCCAGCAGAGAACCCACCAGCGGCTTACAGATTTCGCAGCCGTGTCCCTGTCCGTGCTGACGGATCAACTCGTCAAACGAACGAATGTTATTAACCCGGATCAGGTGATAGAGTTCCTGGCGTGAATAGGCAAAGTGGCTGCAGACATCCTTTTTCACTTCAACGCCCAGCGCGGTCAGTTCATGTTCCATCACCTGTTTGAGTAACGGGACACAGCCGCCACAACCAGTTCCGGCTTTGGTACAGGTTTTCAGCCCGTTGAGTTCGGTACAGCCCCCGGCCACCGCCTGAGAAATATCCCCTTTAGTGACATTATGGCAGGAACAGATTTGTGCGGTTTCCGGCAGCAGAGCCACTCCTAAACCACCACTACTTTCGCCGGCCGCCGCCGGCAGAATCAGACTTTCCGGATGTTCAGGCAGCGGAATACCATTCAGCATACGTTGCAGTAGCTGGCTATAGTCTGAACTGTCGCCAATCAGTACCGCTCCCAGCAGGGATTTGCGGTCTTCGGAGACCACAATTTTCTTATAAACCCGGGCCGGACCATCGGTCCACTGATAACTCAGGCTGCCCGGAGTGGTTCCATGGGCATCCCCGACCGAGGCAACCTCCACCCCCAGTAGTTTCAGTTTGGTACTCATGTCTGCACCACTGAACGGGTTGTTCAGTGTAGCCAGTCGATCGGCCAGACATCGCGCCATCTGATAACCCGGAGCCACCAGGCCAAAAATTTTGCCCTGCCAGAGCGCACATTCACCAATGGCCGAGATGGCCGGATCAGAAGTCTGGCAGAAATCATCGATGACAATCCCACCGCGTGGCCCTTTTTGCAGACCCGCGCTGTCCGCCAGTTCATCACGCGGCCGGATACCGGCAGAAAACAGCACAAGATCGGTTTCCAGTTCTGTGCCATCGGCAAACCGTAACTGATGTTGCGCATGTTTCCCCTGGGTGATTTCCACGGTCTGGCGGGAGGTATGTACCTGTACCCCGAGAGCAACAATCTTCTTCTGCAACATCCGCGCGCCGTCATCATCCAGCTGTAGGGCCATCAGTCGCGGAGAAAACTCCACCACATGGGTCTCCAGGCCGGACTGTAACAGGGCATTCGCCGCTTCCAGACCCAGCAGCCCGCCACCGATAACCACTCCGCTTTTAGCCTGCGCGGAGTGTGCGGCAATCGCATCCAGGTCCTCCAGTGTCCGGTACACCAGGCAACCTTCACGGTCATGTCCCGGCACCGGCGGCACAAACGCGTAGGACCCGGTCGCCAGCACCAGCTGATCATAAGCCAGCTGATGACCTCCGCTGTCGGTCACCACCCGGGCCTGTGCATCGATATGTGCTACCTGACTGCGGGTACGTAATTCTATGCCGGTCTGTGCGAAGAAATTGTCTTTCACCAGCGACAATGATTCGGCACTGCGCCCCGAGAAGTATTCTGACAGGTGAACGCGGTCATAGGCCGGATGCTGCTCTTCGCCAAATACCACGACCTGATACTGTTGGTGCAGCTGGCGTTCGGCCAGTTGCTCCAGAAAGTAGTGACCCACCATGCCATGCCCGACAACCACTAATACCGGCTTACTCATATTCCGCTCCCCCGCAGCCTCAGGCTGCTGTTATCAACATTGCATGCCACGGCTCAGGCGGCTTTCGGTTGTTTCTCATACAGAAAATGCAATACCTGTTGCCGGTATTGCTGATATCGGCGGTCATCTGCCAGCGCCACTCTGGAGCGCGGACGCTCCAGGGCAACGTCCATCACTTCTCCGACGGTCGCCGCCGGGCCGTTGGTCATCATAAATACGCGATCTGACAGCAAAACCGCCTCATCAACGTCATGGGTGATCAAAACAATAGTGGTCCGAAGCTGTTGCTGAATATCCATCACCGCATCCTGCAGATGCGCTCTGGTCAGCGCATCCAGTGCGCCAAAGGGCTCATCCATCAGCAGAACCGACGGTTTCATCGCCAGCGCCCGGGCAATTCCGACCCGCTGCTTCATGCCTCCGGAGATCTCATCAGGCCGCTTAGCGGCGGCATGTTCCATATGCACCAGTTGCAGGTTATGCATGATCCAGTCTTTCATTTCGGCTTTGGTCATCTGACCACGGAACACCTGATTTACCGCCAGGGCGACATTTTCGTAAGCCGTCAGCCAGGGTAATAAAGAGTGGTTCTGAAATACCACCGCCCGCTCCGGACCGGGGCCATCAATTTCACGGTTGTTGCATAACAATCCGCCACGAGTCGGGAAGGTGAGTCCGGCGATCAGATTGAGCAGCGTTGATTTACCACAGCCGGAATGACCGATCAGGCTAATGCATTCACCCTCTGCGATATCAAAACTGACATTGTCCAGGGCCAGAAAATCACCGCTGGCCGTCGAAAACTGCTGACTGATTTGTTGTACCTGGATTATCGGGTTGGCAGACATAACTCTCTCCTTAACGCTTTTCATAGCTGAAACGCCGGGCGACCCACATCAACAGTTGCTCAAGCAACAGCCCCACGACTCCGATAACAAAAATAGCGATGATGATGTGTTCCACATTCAGGTTGTTCCATTCATTCCAGATCCAGAACCCAATCCCCATCCCGCCGGTCAGCATTTCCGCAGCCACAATCACCAGCCAGGCAATCCCTATCGACAAACGCATACCCGTCAGGATGTTGGGCAGTACCGCCGGAAACAGAATTTTGCGCATGACAGTAAATTCCGACAGGCGCAGCACTCTGGCGACATTCAGGTAATCATCCGGAATACGCCGGACACCTTCCGCGGTATTCAGAATCATCGGCCAGACTGAACAGATAAAAATGGTCCAGTAAGAAGCCGGATCCGCACGCTGGAAAATAAGCAGCCCTATCGGCAGCCAGGCCAGCGGACTGACCGGTCGCAGTAACGAAATCACCGGATTAAACATGTCGGCGATAAAACGAAAACGACCAATCAAAAAGCCCACCGGAATCCCCACCAGCGCAGCAAGTCCAAACCCGATGGCAACCCGTTGCAGCGAAGCCAGCACATTCCAGCCGATTCCCTGATCATTAGGCCCGGCCACATAGAACGGATGAGCGAAAATGGGGATGGCTGACTGCCAGGTTTGCCAGGGGGTCGGGAAACCGTGGCTGTACAGAGCCACCATCTGCCAGCCTCCCAGCAATAACAGCACCCCGAGCAGTCCAGCAAACAACTGGCGGAATACCCGACGAAACATGGCATTAGGACGCCGGGTCACGGGCGCCGGGGCTGTCGCGCCGGAAACAGTAGTAGAGGCGGAAAGCGTCGCCACTGCCGGAGTTACTTCAGACTGTTGTGTCATGCTGGCCTCACTGGTTGTTGAATACTGAAACTCCTGAGATAGCCGGCAGGATCGCTGCCATCCCAGCGTTTGCCATCCATCAGTACGCTGCTGCGCATCTCACTGTCGGGCAGCGGTACATTTCCTACCGCGGCTGCCGCCTGTTTATAAATATCGGTACGGTTGATTTTCCGGGCGACGGCCAGGTAATCAGGGTCGGTTTTTAATAATCCCCAACGGCGGTGCTGAGTCAGAAACCACATCCCGTCAGAGAGCCACGGGAAGCTAACTTCGCCATCGTGATAGAAGCGCATCGGATGGGTATCCTGCCATGTCTGACCCAGGCCATTTTCATAACGACCCAGCATGCGCCCGGCAATGGCATGCACATCGGTATTGATCACCGCGCGGCCTGCGATAATGTTGGCAGTCTCCAGCCGGTTAGCCTCGCTGGCATCAATCCAGCGGCCAGCTTCCAGCACAGCGGCGGTCAATGCCCGGGCTGTATTAGGATGAGCGGTAACCCAGTCGCCCCGGGTACCAAGGATTTTTTCCGGATGATCCGGCCAGATTTGCTGTGACGTTGCTGCAGTAAAACCCACCTTCTCGCTAATCGCCCGCTGGTTCCAGGGCTCTCCGACGCAGCAACCCTGCATATTGCCGATTTTCATATTGACCACCATCTGCGGAGGCGGTACCACCAGGCTGCGAATTTGCTGTAACGGATGAATGCCGGCGGTTGCCAGCCAGTAGTACAGCCACATGGCATGTGTTCCGGTAGGGAAAGTCTGTGCGAAGGTATAGGTGCCAGGCGGGTTTGCATCGATATGCCGTTGCAGAGCTGCCAGGTCGGTAATCCCGGCCTCCCGTAGCTGGTTTGCCAGGGTAATCCCCTGGCCGTTCTGATTAATGGTCAGCAGGTTAGCCATCGGCGTTGCCGGGCCCGCCAGCCCCATATGCAATCCATACAGTTCGCCGTAAAGGATGTGGGCGGCATCCAGCTCACCGGATAACAGTTTGTCGCGAACCGTCGCCCAACTGGCCTGTTTTTGCGGCATAATGCGGATGCCGTACTTTTTATCAAACCCCTTCGCCGCAGCCATCACTACCGACGCACAATCCGTGAGGGGGATAAACCCGACCTGTACGGTTTTCAGCTCCGGCGCGTCAGAACCGGCTGCCCATACACTGTTCATCAGTCCGGGGACCAGCAGGCTGCCGGTTATCGCGGCGCTCCCTTGCAGAAATCTGCGTCGGGAAAAAGTCCGGTCTGTTTTTGTCTGTTGGCTCATTCACCCTGTCCTTCTGTGCCCGGTCAGTTTCGGCAAAAAAAAAGCGCCCACCGCTGCATCGTGAATATGCAGTGATGGACGCCATTATCCGTAACCTGTGTTCTCAGCCGCCGTTGGCCGGGCCCACAGGTTTAATCAGTTTAGAGTTTACTGAAGCAAGAGCCATGCCATCGGCACAACCTTCCGGAAGGTCCGGTCATAAAATGGGTAATAAACCCTTTATTTAGCAGGGGAAAAATAATCCGTTGCAGAAGGAATAACTGACAGAATCACAGAGCGCTGGCAGGCAGGGATCACAGGGGAATAAATGTGACCTGCACCACAAAAGAACAATACCCGCACCCTTGATGTGCATATTTCTTTAGCCGGGATGATCGAATACCCCGGCGACTGACAGTAACGCAGCGGCAATATCTGAGATCTTTTTGTTCTGATCCATCGCCATCTGGCGCAGCGTTTTATAGGCTTCATCTTCGGTCAGTTGGCGATGCTGCATCAGCAATCTCTTGGCGCTGTCCACAGTTTTTCTCTGATGAAGGACCTCGCGCAAATCAGTGAGCTCCTGATTCTGCGCATCCAGTCGCTGTGATTGTTGGCGTAACAGAGAAAGCAGCGACTGCCCAAGTTGTGGCTGAACGCCTTCACTTTGTAGCCAACCGCCCTGACGGTGAACGCCCGCGGAAGAGTGTTCCATAAATACCGAATAACCGCTATAACCGTCCGACATCGTCGTTTTCAGGCTGTTGATATCAGCCTGCTGTTCATCACAGGCCCGCTGAGTACTGAAGATCCGTTCACGGCATAACTGCATCAGGGTATGCTGCAAGTGGTCTTCCAGCTGTTTCATGGTATCAATACGCCGGGTGGCCAGCAGAAACCAGTGCTGGCTGACATCAGGATTCCCCGACAAACTGCTACGGGTACAGGCAATCCGCCTTAGCCGTTCAAACTCGCTGTCGGGCACCATCTCCAGCCAACGACGCCGGTTGTCCGGATCACTAAATTCAATGAATGTGGCAAAGTAGTGTTCCTGGCGTTCGATCAGGCTGATGATCTGCCCGGCAGGATGATCATCTTCATCTTCCGGCATATGCCCGCTGAAGATACGCACTCCAATCGCCCTTTCCTGCCCTGCCAGCTCTTTGCCCTGCATAAAACTAAACATAGCAATCAGGGCCCGCGAGATGGCCGGATCAGCAGAGGCATCTGAGACCGCAAACACCAGTGACAGCAGATGTCGGATAGTATCATTGAAGACTTCAACCGCGGCCACCAACGAGGCGACCCTGCCGTTGATTTGCTGTCGGGTTTCCTGTAATACGCCCAGCGCATACACGGCTCGTGCAGCACAGTGAAATAACCGGCTGGCCTGTGGCTGACCCGGGTCCAGCGCCTGAGTATTATCCAGATAGTGCATCAGCTCTTGTTGGGACAACAATGAATCCTGCTCACGGTGGCGCAAATCTGCAGCGGTCTGTCGCCCTTCACTGCACAGAAACAGATTGACCGTACCCCGTTCGCGCTGCAGATGATGGATAAGCACGCTGACTTTCCCCACCAACTCACCACTGTCCAGCAGACAACTCAGACTGTTAAGTTCACACTGTCTGGAGGCCAGCAAAAAACGAAGGGTTGTCGGTATGTAGTCAGTCATCATCAGTCCCCTGCAAAAGAACAATTTATGCAAAGTACACGCCAGGGCCGACCAAAAGGCAAAAAAAACCCCGTCTGGTCACGGGGATAAAACACAACGATACCGCAAATTTTTACTGGTAAACGAAGGTCACTCCGACTATCGACTGCACGTTACCGGCCACCACCTGACCGGAGGTCCGGGCATAAGAAGCTGTGAGCCCCAGACTCACAGGCGAGGTACCCACATTACCTAACGAAACATTCTGGTTAGTCGCCAGAACGCCGCTGCTGTTAGATAACTGCACACCGACTCCCTGAGCCGGCGAGGTCGAAGAAGTATTAGTAAAAATCGTTGACGCAGTGTCTGTTGTTGTTCCTGACAGATAATAAGACAGTGCTTTAGTTGCCGCACAATGCACCGTTAATGGTATGGTCTGCGTTCCCGGGTAATTCGGTAATGTCACCGTGACGTCACGCGACGACACATCACAACCTCCTGTCGGAACAACCACATCATTATTGGCATAAATGCTCCAGACATAGGACGCTGAATCACCAAAGTTGTTGGTCTGATGTAACACCAGCCGGGCAATCAGTGAACCACTGGTAATCAC